>NZ_CAKJTP010000038.1:0-35084 GCF_917627335.1 Protofrankia sp. CiT1
GTCCCCTATTGCCGGGCGCTCTAATCCACCGGACGAAGGCTCATCGGGCCGTAGACCTTGTGGCCGGCCTCCTGCAGCACCACCTGCTGGACGCCGGCCGCCAGCAGCTCCCGCCAGGTTTCCCCCAGCCAGGTCTCGGCATCGCTCTGCGTCGGGAACGGCTCTGACGACGACGGCTCTGGCAACGACGAGTCCGACAACGACGAGCCGGACAGGGCGGCCGCGCCACCGTCCTCGGTCTCAAAACGCCACACCCAGCTCACCGGGCGACCTCCCTGTTGTTCTGCCCATCTGCGTCATCCCGAACGGCAGGCACCCATCCAACACGCTCACGGCCGGAGAGCGCTGCGGCCATGACTCTATTTCGCGCGCTCGAAGGCCCGGAGAGCGCGTTTGAGATCGTCATTCCGGCTCGCCGCGCCCAGGCGCCGGAAGTGCTCCTGGCCTGATCGCCCTGCTTCTCCTCGCTACCGTGCGGCCAGCCCCATACGATCCGGCGGACGGGCAGACAGGTCGAAAAATGAGGAAGGAAGCCGTGATCACAGCTTCATACGGCATCACGACGGCGCTCGCTGGCGCGTCCACGCTCGCCGAGGCCGCCGAACCGCACAAGGGACCGCTGGAATGGTGGGCGGTCGGCCTGGTCACGATCGGCGCGATCCTGCTGCTCGGACTCGTCATCATGATCATGACGTTGGCCGACCGGAAGCGCCATCCGCACGCAGCCCCGCACACAGCCCCGCACGCGCACGCACGCCCACCGGCACAGGCGCAGGCGCAGAAGCCTTCGGCGTGAGGACGTCGCGCGCGTGCGGCTGAGGCTGCTCGGTACGGGCTCAGCCGATGGCTGGCCCAACCCGTGGTGCGAGTGCGCGTCGTGCCGCTGGGCACGCGAGCACGAAGTGCGCACCCAGACCGCGGTGCTCATCGACGAGCTCATGCTCATCGACTGCGGGCCAGACGTACCGCGCGCCGCAACCCGCTTCGGGGTGCGGCTCGCGGGCGTGCGTCATCTGCTGTTCAGCCACGCCCATCCCGACCACACCGGCCCGGCGGCCCTGCTGTGGCGGGAGTGGGCGACCGCGGCCGACCAGCCATTGGACGTTGTCGGGCCGCCCGCCTGCCTGGACGCCTGCCGTGCCTTCGTCGGTCCGTGGGACGGCCCGGCTGAGGGTTCGGCGGCGGAGAATCCGGCGGTCCAGGCGGCGGACAGCCCGGCCCCCAGCGGGTCCGGCGCGTTTCGGTTCCACCCGGTGGTCGCCGGCGGCGTGCTGGCGCTCGGCGGCTTCGAGATACGGCCAGTGGCGGCCAACCACGGGGGCGCGGTCATCGGGCCGGCGGTGCTCTACGACGTGACCGCCCCGGACGGCGGACGGGTGCTCTACGCGTGCGACACCGCGGCGCCGCTGCCACCGCGGACCCTGGACGCGCTCACCGGCCGGGCGTTCGACGCCGTGCTGATGGAGGAGAACAACGGCGACCGCCCGGGGTTCGGTGACCATCTCGACCTGGCCAGCTTCGCGGATGTCCTCGCGCAGTTGCGCCAACACGGCGCCGTGGTGGGAACGACCCGGGTCCTCGCCGTCCATCTGAGCCACCGAAACCCCCCTGGGGACGCGCTCGCCCGGCGGCTGGCGCTGATGGGGGCCGAAGTGCATCCCGACGGTGCCGTGCTCGACATCATCCCGAACGCCAGCCCGAACGCTATCCCGGACACCAGCTCGACCGCCGCTTCGGACACCACCTCAGCCGGCGTGCCGGTCACTGCGCGCCACGGAACGCGCCGCACGCGGTCAGCCTTCGGGCTGCCCCGGCCGTACCGCGTCCTGGTCACCGGGGGTGCCCGGTCCGGCAAGTCCGCGGAGGCCGAGCGCCGCCTGGCCGCCTGGCCGGACGTGGTGTACGTCGCTACCGCGGGACCGGTCGCGCCGGGCGACACCGAGTGGGCGGCGCGGGTGCACGCCCACACCATCCGCCGGCCGCGGCACTGGACGACGGTGGAGACCGCTGAGCTGACGCCGCTGCTGAGCACCGACGGCCCGCCGCTGCTCGTCGACTGCCTCACCCTGTGGCTGACCGCCCATCTCGACGACGATCCCGTGGACGGCGGCTGGCCCGCCCGCGTCGACACACTGGTCGCGGCCTGGCGTGACACCCGGCGCCACGTGGTCGCGGTGACCAACGAGGTCGGCTCGGGCATCGTCCCCACGAGCGCGGTCGGACGCCGCTTCCGCGACGCCCTGGGCCGGCTCAACGCGGCGATCGCGGCCGAGTCCGACGAAGTCTGGCACGTCGTCGCCGGCATCCCCACCCGCCTGCGCTGACCCGCGCTCAGCACCCGCCGTGAGCACCCGCCGGGAGCTGAGGATCGACCTGGAAGAATGGAGGAACTCGAAGAAACGTGCGGGAGAAGGCGTGGGAGGTTGTGGGCTTGAACGAGCACGAGGTGCCGTCGCTGCGCAGGCAGGTCGAGACCGCCGTCTCCGACGCGATCAGCCAGGCGCTGCCTGAGCTGGCGGGAGCCGATCCGGTGGTCCGGCGCTCCGAGCACGCGGACTTCCAGGCCAACGCGGCCCTCGCACTCGCCAAACGCGCCCGGCGCAAACCTGCCGACCTGGCCGCGTCCGTGGCCGACGCCCTGCGCCGCGACATCGGTACCGACACCGACACGGATGCCGACACGGGTACCCCGGTTGCCTCCGTCACCGTCTCCGGGCCGGGATTCATCAACCTGGTCGCGTCCGACACCGCACTGTGGCGCCAGGTGGCGGCACGGCTGGCAAGTCGCCATCTCGGGGTGGGAACACCACAGCAGGGCCGTCGGACGGTCGTCGACTACTCCGGTCCGAACATCGCCAAGGAGATGCACGTCGGTCACCTCCGGACGACGATCATCGGTGACTGCCTGTCCCGGGTACTCGGCTTCCTCGGCGCGGAGGTGCTCCGCCAGAACCATCTCGGGGACTGGGGCACCCAGTTCGGGATGCTCATCGAGTATCTCGACGAGCATCCCGACGTCGCGTGGCACCACGACGAGCTCTCCGACGGCACGTCGACCGTCTCCGCGCTCAACACCCTGTACCGGGCCGCCCGGGCCGTGTTCGACGCCGATCCCGACTTCGCCGACCGGGCCCGGCGTCGCGTTGTCGCGTTGCAGGCCGGTGACGAGGCGTCCGTCACCCGCTGGCGGGAGATCGTCGCCGAGTCGGAGTTCGCGTTCAGCGAGATCTACCAGCGGCTCGGTGTGCTTCTCACCGCCGCCGACTCGGCGGGCGAATCGTTCTACAACCCGTGGTTGCCCGAAGTGGTCGGCGAACTCACCCAGGCCGGCATCGCCGTGGAAAGCGACGGCGCGCTGTGTGTGTTCTCCGCCGAGATCACCGGCCCGGACGGCGAACCGGTACCGCTCATGGTCCGTAAGACCGACGGCGGCTTCGGATACGACACCACCGACCTCGCGACGATCCGCTACCGCATCCGCGACCTCAAGGCCGACCGGATTCTCTATGTCGTCGACGCCCGTCAGGCCCTGCACTTCCAGCTCATCTTCGAAGCCGCCCGCCGCGCCGGCTGGCTCACCGACGACGCCGACGTCACACACGTCTCCTACGGGACGGTGCTCGGCCCCGACGGGCGGCCTTTCAAAACCCGCTCGGGCGACACCGTCAAACTGATGGACCTGCTCGACACCGCCGTTGGGAGGGCCCGGGAAGTCGTCACCGAGAAAGCCCACGATCTCGACCCGGCCGAACTCGACCAGATCGCCGAGCAGGCGGGCATCGGCGCCGTCAAATACGCGGACCTGTCGACATCCCGCACCAAGGACTACACCTTCGACGTCGACCGCATGGTGTCCTTCTCCGGCAACACCGGTGTGTACCTCCAGTATGCGCACACGCGGATCTGTTCCATTCTTCGCAAAGCCGGCGACGCATCCGCACCGGTCGACACGACGCTCGCGCCGCATCCCGCCGAACGCGCGCTGATACTCGCGCTGGACGCCTTCGGCGACACGCTCACCGAGGTCGGCCAGACGCTCGAGCCCCACCGGCTCTGCGGCTATCTCTACGACCTGGCGAAGGCCTTCACCGACTTCTACGAAGCCTGCCCCGTCCTGTCCGTGGCGCAGCCGACGCGCGGTAATCGCGTCGCGCTGTGCCGGCTCAGCGCCGAGACGCTGCGCCGTGGCCTGAACCTCCTCGGTATCGCCGCGCCGGAACGCATGTGATCCCCATGCCCCGGCGCCGAGGCCGCCGGAGGGTCACCCGCGCGCGGGTGACCACTTCGACGACGCCCTCGGCCACCTCAGGACCATGCCAGCACTATCGATCCCTGTTCCCTGGAAAAACGGGTGCGGCGAACGGTTTCGCCCGCCCCGACAATGCGGCGCCGATGCGGTTGGCTAATTCGTTTGAGGCCGCGACGGCGCTGGGCGACCGAATGGATGGCGGAGACGGCTAGATTGCGATCCCCCACGACGATGTTTCCCTGCACCTGGCCATCGACCTCGATGCGCGGACCGGGGCTGACCATCCTGGCCTCCCTCGATTCATACAACGGGATGGACAGACCGGTCGATGGCGTCCCCGTTGTGTCATTCGCCCCGACCGTGACAATCAGTCGTACTCGGGACAGAGTACGCGCTGGCATGAATAGTCGATCGGACTCCAGTAGCGGTCGCCCAAGTATGCGGAAAGTGGCGCGCAGACTGACGCCAACGGTCCGCTACCGCGAGCCGAAAGCCATATCACAACGGGTTTGTAGACAGGCTGGCCGCGAGCCCTCCGGGCCGAGGGAACAAGAAGATGTCAGCTGCATTCGCGTCAACCAGCGCCGCGAAGCCTCGGAAGCTCCCGGCCTGGCCCATGCCTTCCGGCGTGGCATAACGATCAATTTACTGATCATCAAGCAGCGCACGAAGGTCCCGGAGAGCATCACCGGTAACACTCACTCGCATAGCCTCCAGCCCTACCAGTACTGGTTTAGGATCCTCGTAAAGGCGTACTGACCAGCGGGAGGCGCGGACGTGTCGTTGTTCGACACACACGGTGATCTTGTAGAGGCTCGCGCTCGGCTACGGTCTCAGGTCGACGAGATCCTTGCCGCGCTGGAGTCCGGCCGGCTCCCGCGCCCGCACGAGCGAGAGCAGGTGGATCTCAAGGAGGAAGCCGGACGACGTGATCGTCGTGGTGGCGTCCTCCCCGGTGAGCGCCAGAATCCCCAGGCGGTGGAGCAGCTGGCACGCGAGGTGCCGTGCATGGCCAACACACCGGGTGGCGGTGCGCTCATCGTCGGCGTGGACGACTCCGGCCGTGTTCTCGGCACCGAGCTGGACGTCGAATGGCTCCGCCACAGGATCTTCGAGCGCGTTGACATCGCTCCTGCCGTCGAACAGCGGCTCGTGCGGGGTGAACGGCTCCTGGTCCTCTATGTTGCCGAGACTCGCGAGCCGGTCGAGGACCCGGAAAACAAGATCCGATGGCGGGTCGGCGATCACTGTGTTCCGGTGGACCGGTCCGAGTGGTGGCTCCGCAGGCAGGAGCGGGCCGGGCTGGACGTGATGGCCGCAGTGACCGGCCGGACGATCGCGGACGTCGCCCTGGGCGCCCTTGTGACGGCCCGCCGTTATCTCATCAGCGGCAACGACGACGAAACGGCCGACACCACCGACACCGAACTGCTCGGGCGCCTCGGCGTCCTGCGCCCGGACGGCGCACTCACCCAGGCCGGCGTGCTGGCCTTCTGCCCGGCGCCACGGACGCTCATCGAACTGACCCGCTTCGACGTCCCCGGCGGTGATGTTCTCAACCCGCCGACCGATCTTTCGGGACTGGCCCTCGTCGAACAGCTCGCCGCGGTTGAAAGCGATCTCCTGGCATTCAACGTCGCGACCACCGTCCACCGCGGGTTCGCCGAGATCCCCGTCCGGCAGATCCCGCCTCGTTCGGTGCGTGAGGCCCTGCTCAACGGGCTCGTGCACCGCGACTGGATGCGTCCGGATCCGATCACCGTGATCTGGTTCGACCACGACCATGTTCTCGAGGTGGAAAGCCCGGGCGGCTTTGCCGGCGGCGTGTCCCAGGACACCGTGCTCTCCCGCAGGTACGCCCGCTACCCGGCGCTCTCCGATCTCTTCCGCGCGCTGCGGCTGGTGGAGAAGCAGGGGGTCGGTGTCGACCGCATGTACCGGGAAATGATCTCGTTTGGCCACCGGCCCCCGCGGATCGTCGAGGTGGCCGGGCCTGCGGTTCGGACCCGCCTGGCGGGTGGGGCGCCGGTCGTGCCGGTGATGTCGCTGATGGAGTCGGTCCAACCCGCCGCACGCCGCCGTGACGTGCGAATCGCCGTGATCTTCTACGAACTGCTGCACCGGCCGTTCCTCACCCTCGACAGCGCGGCGCGCGCCCTGCAGACCGACGCGGACGACGCGCGGAGCGCGCTTGAGACCGCCTGCGCCACCCGCATCGACGACGACGTGCTCGTCGAGCCGTACAAGGACGTCTGGATGCTGTCCGCGGCCGTGTTCCGTCGGCTGGACAACGACCAGGGCACCAACGACCAGGGCACCGCAGGGGCGCTGATCGGACGCGGCCTGCTGCCCTACCGCCGGCCCAACCAGACCAACAGCCCGGACGTCGTCCAGGCCTGGCTTGCCGCCCACGACCGCATCACCAGCGGTGACTACGCGACCCTGACCGGCCTCACCCAGACCGGCGCGAACCGTGCGCTCGACCGCTTCGTCCCGGATCTGCTCGTCCGCGGCTCCACCACCGGCCGCAACGCCCACTACATCGCCGTGCCGACACGTTCTCGATGAAGCGGAACCCGCGCACACCCAAGGTGCTACCATGTAGAACATGGTGCAGGTGGGAGTGCGGGAGCTCAAGCAGAACGCCAGTCAGGTACTGGCCCGGGTGAAGGCCGGAGAGACGGTCGAGGTCACCGAACGCGGAACGGCCGTTGCGATCATCACTCCGTACGAATCGATCTCGAGCTACGAGCGTCTTGTCGACTCCGGCGACCTGCTACCCGGCGGGCAGGGCATTCTGGGCATCGAGCCGGTGACTATGAGCACCGGCGTCCGGTTGTCGGATGAGCTCGCCGCTCTGCGTGATGAGGACTGGAGATAGTTCTGATCTACCTCGACACCAGTGCACTGACCAAGCTCGTTGTCGCGGAGGAGGAGACCTCGGACCTACGGGCTTGGCTCGCCGAGCACACGAACCGGCGACTGGTCAGCAGCGCGCTGGTACGCACCGAGCTACGACGCGCGGTTCTTCGCGTCGCTGACCGTCCTGATGTCAGTCGGACGGAGGCGCAGGCCGCAGCTGGAGCGGCAACGGCACTTCTCCGAGAACTCGACCAAATCAGGTTGAGCTACCCGTTGTTGGACCGAGCCGGTCTGCAACCACCGACGCGCCTACGCAGCCTTGACGCAATTCACCTTGTCACCGCCGCTGCCCTCGGCCCGGATCTGCACACCATGGTTGCCTACGACCACCGCCTCCTCGACGCTGCTCGCGACATCGGCATAGCGGTCGCCGCCCCCGGCATGCTGTAGCGCCGGATCGGAGCGCAACGAGTGGCCGACGCGGTAGCCGGGATCGTCCATCAGGTAGGAAAGACGCTGTGCAGACTCCAGACCTCGACAGCGACGCCATGGACGCAGCCCGGCAGCGACAGCGAGCACTGACCAAACCACCGGGCGCGCTCGGGCGCCTTGAGGAGGTCTCGGTCTGGCTTGCCGGCGCGCAGGGAACCTGCCCGCCACGGCCGTTCCAGCGCGTCCGGGCCATCGTCATCGCCGGTGACCACGGCGTCGCCCGGTCGGGTGTCTCCGCGTTCCCCCCGGAAGTCACCGCTCAGATGGTGGCGAACTTCGCCACCGGTGGCGCCGCCGTGAACATCCTGGCCCGCACGGTCGGTGCCTCCGTGCGAGTGGTGGACGTCAGTGTGGACACCGACGAGCCGAGCGGGCCGGGCGGAGTGGACGGGACCGCTCCGGCCGGGCGTTACCGGATCCGCCGCGGCAGCGGGCGGATCGACATCGAGGACGCCCTGACCGCGGACGAGGTCTCGCGCGCGCTCGACATCGGCCGCACGATTGTCGACGAGGAGGTGGATGCCGGCGCTGACCTGCTCGTCCCGGGCGAAATGGGCATCGGGAACACCACTGCCTCCGCGGCGATCGTCGCCACCCTGCTCGACCGTGAACCAATCGACGTGGTCGGGCGCGGGACCGGTATCGACGATGCCCGGTGGATGATCAAAACAGCCGCGATCCGGGACGCGATGCGCCGCGGCCGGCCGTTCGCCGCCGACCCGCCGGCCCTGCTCCGGGTGATCGGCGGCGCGGACCTCGCCGTGCTCGTCGGCCTGTTGGCCCAGGCCGCCGTCCGCCGCACCCCGGTGGTGCTCGACGGTGTCGTCATCTGCGCCGCCGCGCTGGTCGCCGAAGCCCACGCGCCAGGGTCGAAGGCATGGTGGATCGCTGGCACACGGTCGACCGAGCCCGCGCAGCACCTCACGCTCGAGTCACTCGGCTTCGATCCTCTGCTGGACCTCGGCCTGCGGCTCGGTGAGGGCACCGGTGCGCTACTCGCCGTCACCCTGCTGATGGCCGCGCAGGCGACACTTGCCGAGATGGCCACGTTCGACCAGGCCGGGGTCAGCGACAAGACGGGAACGCTCGCCGCCGCGGGCGACGGCCCCACCGCGGGTCGCGAGCCCACCGCCGGCAGCGAGCCCACCGCCGGTCACGAGCCCACCGCGACCGCCACCTGAGCGGTGCCGATTCGAACGATCTTCTCCCTGCTGTCCGTACTGCCCGTACGCGGGCCGGTCGCCATCGACCGGCGCGCCATGGGACGCGCCATGGCGATCGCGCCGCTGGTCGGCCTCGTCCTCGGTGTTGTCACCGCCCTGGCCGTGGTCAGCATGAGGATCGTCACGAAGACGCCCGGCCAGCCGCCGGAGACCCTGCTCCCGGCCGCCGTGGGGATCGCCACGCTGACCTTGCTGACCCGGGGCCTGCACCTGGACGGGCTCGCTGACGTGGCCGACGGGTTCGGCGCCGGCCGGGAACGCGCCCTGGCCGCGATGCGCGACTCCCGGCTCGGCGCCTTCGGCACGCTGGCCCTGGTGTTCGCGGTGCTCATCCAGGTCAGCGCGCTGTCCCTGACGATCAGTGAACACCGGGGCACGGTGTCGATCGTGGTGGCCGCCATGACCGGGCGGCTCGCGGCGACACTCGCCTGCGTCCGCGCGCCGGCGGCGCACCCGACCGGGCTCGGCGCTCTCGTCGCCCGCTCGGTACAGCCGTGGCAGGCAGCCTGCTCCGCCGCCGCGGTGGTTGTCCTCGCGGCCTTGGCCGGACGCTTCGACATCGACGGCGGGGATGCCGGCCGCGCGGTCCACGCGGTGACCGCCGTCGCCGCCGGGACGGCCGCGGGCTGGCTGCTGCGGCGCTTCCTGGTTCGCTACCTCGGCGGTATCACCGGGGATGTGCTCGGCGCCCTCATCGAGGTCACGGCGACGGTCACGCTGATGTTCATGACCCTGAACATCCCCGCGGGCCCGCGGATCCACCTCGGTCTGCGCTAGTGGTCGCCGCCGTGGGAACGCTCGTTCGCAAGACGGGGCTCACCTCGGCGCCATGGCCGCGGGCGCGGGCCGCGCCCGGCTCACCGAGGGGAGGCCGGGACGAACGGCGGCCGCACAACCGCCATCGTCGACAGCCGGCCGCGCACGTCCACCTGGACGGTGTCGCCCTCGCCGACGGTGCGGTCGATCAGGGCGAGCCCGATACCTGTCCGCAGCGTCGGCGAGAACGTCCCGGTGGTGACCTCGCCCACGGGCGCCCCCGCTGGGCCGTACACCGTCATGTGCGGCCGTGGAATGCCCCGGTCGGTGGCGCGCAGCCCCCACAGCAGCCGCGCCGGGCCGGTGGCGCGCTCCGCCAGCAGCGCATCCCGGCCCCAGAACCGCTGCTTGCCCCAGCCCACCGCCCAATCCACCCGGGCCTGCACCGGAGTGATCGATGTCGACAGGTCCTGGCCGTGCAGCGGATAGCCCATCTCGGTCCGCAGGGTGTCGCGGGCGCCGAGCCCACAGGGCAGGGCTCCGAGCGGGGCGCCCGCGGCGGTCAGCGCGTCCCACAGCGCGGGCGTGTCCGCCCACCGGGACACGAGCTCGAAACCATGTTCACCGGTGTAGCCCGACCGGCACACGATCACCTCTGTACCGGCACCCGGCCAGCTGGCCCGGACGAAACTCATGTAGGCCCCGCTGGTGGGCAGGCCCAGCAACGACATCAGCTCCGCCGAGCGCGGGCCCTGCACAGCGACTATCCCGAAGGCCGTGTGCAGATTGTCGACGGCCACGCCGGGCGGTGCGGCGGCGGCGAGCCGGCGGACGACGTCCACGGTGTTGGCCGCATTGGGGACGAGAAAGACCTCGGAGTCGGCGTACAGGTACGCAATAAGATCGTCGGCCACACCGCCGCTCTCCTCATCGCAGCACAACGTGTACTGGGCCCGGCCGGGAGCGATCCGAGAGAGATCATTGGTAAGAACGGAGTTCACGAAAGCCGCCGCTCCCGGGCCGTGTACCCGGGCCTTGCCGAGGTGGCTGACGTCGAAGATCCCGACGGCCGACCGGACCGCCGCGTGTTCCTTCAGGACGCCCCCGCGGGGATACTCGATGGGCATCTCCCAGCCGCCGAAGTCGGCCAGCTTGGCGCCCAGCGCCATGTGCCGATCGTGCAGCGCCGACCGCGACAGTTCGCCCATGCTCGCAGGCTAGTCCTGTCTTCCGCACGCACGTGCGGAAGACAGGACTAGCCCCGCGCCCCGCCCGCGGCACGGTGCGGGGCCCCGGCCTCGCGGACGGGGCGTCCGGCGGGGCAGCGTCCCCTGCTGTGACAGCCTCTCCCGCGGTGTTCCGTAGTCTCTCGGCATGACCGTGACTGCCGTGACGACATCATCCGTGCTGGACCTCGACACCGACGCGCTGGTGATAGGTATCGCGGCGAGCGCGGACGGGCCGATGCCGCTGGGTGGTGCCGAAACGCTGGACGCGGCCCTCGGCGGCCGCCTCGCCCAGGTGCTGGCCAGCCTCGGCGCGACCGGAAAGGCAGGTGACCTCGTCCGTTTCGCCACGCTCGGCATCCTGCCCTTCCCCACCGTGGTCGCGGTCGGCCTCGGGCCAGCCGGGCCGGCCGCCGGTGACCGTGATCCCGCTGGCGGCGGGATCGACGTCGACCACGAGACGCTGCGCAGAGCATCGGGCGCCGCGACGCGGGCGCTGGCCGGCACCGCCCGCGTCGCGACCACCCTCGCCCTGGCCGCCGGCCCGCCCGGAACAGGCCAGCTACGGGCGGTCGCCGAAGGTGCGCTGCTCGGCGCCTACTCCTTCGACACCTTCCGGGCTGCCTCCCTGGGCGACCGGCGTCCTCCGGTCCAGGAGATCACGCTCGTCGTGGACGGCCCGTCCGAGGCCGCCGCCCAGGACGCCGTGCGCCGGGCCGCCGTGTCCGTGGACGCCGTCGCGCTGGCCCGGGATCTCGTCAACACACCGCCTGGGCACCTGCCGCCCGCGGAATTCGCCGAGATCGCGGCCCGGCGGGCCACCGAGGCCGGTGTGGCCGTCGCGGTACTCGACGAGAAGGCGCTGGCCGACGGCGAGTTCGGCGGGATCCTCGGGGTCGGCCAGGGATCGGTGAACCCGCCGAGGCTGGTCCATCTCAGCTGGCGGCCCGCTGGTACGGACCCGGCCAGCCCGCCCGCGCTGACCTTCGTCGGCAAGGGAATCACCTTCGACTCCGGCGGCCTGTCCCTGAAACCCGCGAGCGCGATGGAGTGGATGAAGACCGACATGGCCGGCGCGGCCAGCGTGCTCGCCGCTGTCATCGCCGCCGCCCGGCTGAACCTGGCGGTCAGCGTCAGCGCATGGATACCGCTGGCCGAGAACATGCCGTCCGGGGAGGCGATCCGGCCGGGCGACGTCCTCACCCTGCGAGGCGGCACCCGGGTCGAGGTTCTCAACACCGATGCCGAGGGACGGCTGGTGCTCGGTGACGCCATCGCCCGTGCCGCGCAGGACTCCCCCGACCTCATTGTGACCGTCGCGACGCTCACCGGTGCGCAGATCGTGGCGCTGGGCCAGCGCACCAGCGGTGTGATGGGCCGTGACGACGCGGTGGGACAAGTCGTCGCCGCGGCCCGCGCCGCCGGTGAGGCGGTGTGGCCGATGCCGCTGCCGCCGGAGCTGCGCAAGGTGCTCGAGTCGGCCATCGCGGACCTTGCCAACATCGGCAGCGGCAACCGGGATGGCGGCATGCTGGTGGCCGCGCAGTTCCTGAGCGCCTTCGTGCCCGATCACATGCCGTGGGCACATATCGATATGGCCGGGCCGGCCTGGAACGCGGGCGAACCATACGGTCACACCCCGAAGGGCGGTACCGGTGTGATAGTACGAACCCTGCTCCAGCTGGCCGAGAACATCTCCGCGGCGAACATCTCCGCGGCGCCAGCGCCCCACGCCGAGCCGGGCGAACAAACTACCAGCGAGTAGCGAGCGACGAACGGAAGTGGCGCGGAAGAATACCCGGCGTCATGGGCCACAGTTGCCGGGACGTGCGATGCATCCGTCCCGTGGCATGAAAGACTGAACCCATCCCAACCAGTCAACGAGAAGGGACGCCTGGCGTGGTGGACTCTGCGGCCGGTCCCGTAGACCTTGTCATCCTCGGTGGTGGTAGCGGCGGTTACGCCGCGGCCCTGCGTGCCGCCGAGCTCGGTCAGGAAGTCGTTTTGATCGAGCAGGACAAGCTGGGTGGCACCTGCCTGCACCGCGGGTGTATTCCAACCAAGGCACTGCTGCACTCAGCGGAGATCGCGGACAATATCCGCGAAAGCGAGAATTACGGAATCCGATCAACCTTCGACGGAATCGATATAGCAAAAGTCAATGCCTACAAGGACTCGGTGGTCAGCAAGCTCTACCGCGGCCTCACCGGCTTGGTGAAGGGCCGCGGCATCGAGATCGTCGAAGGGCACGGACGGCTGGTCTCCCCCACCGCCGTCGCCGTGGGCGACCGGGTCATCTCCGGCCGCCATGTGGTGCTCGCAACCGGCTCCCGGTCGAAGTCACTGCCTGGCCTGGAAATCGACCATCGCCAAGTGATCACCAGCGACGACGCCCTGGCGCTCGACCGCGTACCGGCGTCCGCCGTGGTTCTCGGCGCTGGCGCGATCGGCTGCGAGTTCGCCTCGGTATGGCGTTCCTTCGGCGCTGACGTCTCGATCGTCGAGGCGCTGCCACATCTGGTCCCGTTGGAGGAGGAGTCCAGCTCCAAGCTGTTGGAGCGGGCGTTGCGCCGCCGCGGCGTCAAACAGCATCTGGGTGCCCGGTTCGCCGGTGTGAAGAGTACCGACGCGGGTGTCACGGTGTCCCTGGAGGACGGAACGACCATCGAAGCCGAAGTGCTGCTCGTCGCGGTCGGGCGCGGTCCGGTCTCCGAAGGGCTCGGCTACGACGAGGTCGGCATCGCGATGGACCGCGGCTTCGTCCTCGTCGACCATCAGCTACGGACGAACGTGCCGACCGTTTCCGCAATCGGCGACCTGCGGCCGGGGCTCCAGCTCGCCCACGTCGGATTCGCCGAGGGCATCTTCCTCGCGGAGAGCCTCGCCGGGCTGAGCCCCGCGCACGTCGACTACGACAACGTCCCGCGGGTCACCTACTCCTCGCCCGAGGTGGCGTCGGTGGGTCTGACGTCGGCCAGGGCCACCGAGCTGTACGGCGAGATCGTGACGCACACCTACGACCTCGCGGGCAACGGCAAGGCGCAGATCCTCCAGACCGCGGGTGCCGTGACGCTGGTCGCTCTGCCCGACGGACCGGTGGTGGGCATCCACATGGTGGGTGACCGAGTCGGCGAACTGATCGCCGAAGCCCAGCTCATCACCAACTGGGAGGCCACCGCCACCGACGTCGCCCAGCTCATCCACCCGCATCCGACCCTGTCGGAGGCGATCGGCGAGGCTCACCTCGCCCTCGCCGGCAAACCACTGCACTCCCACAACTAACTCCCACAACCAAGTCCACTACGTCCAAAGCCGGTGGCGGCGCGAGAGAATCATGATCGCGTCGCCTTAAGCAGACCAGTTACTGACAGGCCCACAGCGTTTGCGGCCACTCCCCGTCGCCCACGGTCGGCCGGACGCCACGAAGGAGTCCTACCCCATGTCTGTGTCCGTCACGATGCCCCGTCTGGGTGAGAGCGTGTCCGAGGGCACCGTCATCCGCTGGCTGAAAAAGGAAGGCGAGCGCGTCGAGGCTGACGAGCCGCTTCTCGAGGTCAGTACGGACAAGGTCGATACCGAGATCCCAGCGCCCGCCTCCGGCGTGATCAGCGCCATCCGAGTCGCCGAGGACGAGACGGTCGAGGTCGGCGTCGAGCTTGCCGTCATCGACGAGGGTGCGGCAGCGGGGCAGGGCGCGCGCCAAGACCTGGCGGCCTCCACTGGCCAGACACCCGCGCCTGCCGTAGCCGTCACGCCACCGCCTCCGGTACCCCCGGCTCCCGCGCCGGTGGCGGCCCGGACACCCCCGGCGGCCGTTCCGGCCCAGGAGTTCACGCCGGCCCAGGCCGGCGAAACCCCGGCCAACGGCAACGGCTCGCTCGGGGCCTACGTCACCCCGCTGGTCCGGCGGCTCGCGGCCGAGCACGATGTGGACCTGTCCGCGGTGACGGGTACGGGTATCGGCGGCCGTATCCGCAAGCAGGACGTCATCGACGCCGCGCGCACACCGGCCGATGCGACCGCCACGCCCACCACTCCGACCGGCTCCGGCTCCGGCGGTAACGCCGGCTCCAGCGGTGGCACCGGCACGGGCCGTGGCGGCGGCCCCGGCGTCCGTGTCGCCAGTGCCGTCCGTGTCGCCAGTGCCGGCTCCCGCGCCGGTTTCACTGCGCGGCCGCACGGAGAAGATGTCGCGGCTGCGATCGGTCATTGCGCAGCGGATGGTCGAGTCCCTACAGGTCAGTGCCCAGCTCACCACGGTTGTCGAAGCCGACGTCACCCGCGTGGCCCGTCTGCGGGACCGCGCGAAGGCCGCGTTCGAGGCACGGGAAGGCGTCAAGCTCTCCTTCCTGCCGTTCTTCGCGGTCGCCGTCTGCGCAGCGTTGCGGGAGTACCCGAACCTCAACGCCAGCGTCAACGTCGAGCAGGGGACGATCACCTACTACGACACCGAGCACCTGGGCATCGCGGTGGACACCGACCGGGGGCTGCTCGTCCCGGTCATCCACCACGCCGGGGATCTCAACCTCACCGGCATGGCACGCAAGATCGACGATCTGGCAACCCGAACCAGGGACAACCGCGTGTCACCGGACGAGCTGGGCGGCGGTACCTTCACGCTGACCAACACCGGCAGCCGTGGCGCCCTGTTCGACACGCCGATCATCAACCAGCCTCAGGTCGGCATCCTCGGCACCGGTTCCGTGGTCAAGCGGCCTGCCGTCGTGGATGACCCCGAACTGGGCGAAATCATCGCGGTGCGGTCGAAGGTGTACCTCGCGCTCACCTACGATCACCGGATCGTCGACGGCGCCGACGCGGCTCGTTTCCTCACCGCCGTCCGCCGCCGGCTGGAGGAAGGCGCGTTCGAGGCCGAACTGGGCCAGTAGGATCAGCTGCCGGCATCCGTGGTGGGCCCGCCTCGCCGGCCCACCACGGACAGGCAAGAATCCGACCAGTGAACATCGCTGTTACCGGTACCACCGGTCTGATCGGCTCCGCGCTTGTCCCGGCCCTGCGCGGCGGCGGGCATACTGTGCGCGCCCTCGTCCGCCGGCCGCCGCGGAACAGCCTGGAGATCTACTGGGATCCAGGCCAGGGCATCCTTGACCCGACGGCGTTGACCACTGTCGATGCCGTCGTCCACCTTGCCGGCGCCGGGGTCGGGGATCATCGTTGGACCAGCGGCTACAAGAACAAGATCCTCAACAGTCGAGTAGCCGGCACGACGCTGCTCGCGGCTGCTCTCGCCGATCTGGACGAGCGTCCGCGGGTGCTGCTGTCGGCCAGCGCGGTCGGCTGGTACGGCGACACCGGGGAGCGTGAGGTCGACGAGTCCGCACGCCCCGGGACCGGCTTCCTCGCCGAGGTCACGGCCGCGTGGGAAGCCTCCACCGCGGTCGCCGAACATGCCGGGGTGCGTGTGTGCCATCTGCGTTCAGGTGTTGTGTTGTCCACCCGCGGCGGAGCACTCGCCAGACAGCTCCCGCTCTTTCGGCTCGCTCTCGGCGGCCGGCTCGGATCGGGCCGCCAATGGCTGAGCTGGATCACGCTCGCCGACGAGATCGCGGCGATCCGTTTTCTGCTCACCGCCGACGCCGTTCACGGCCCGGTGAACCTGACCAGCCCCGAGCCGGTCACCAACGCGGCCTTCACCCGCGCGCTCGGCGCGGCGCTGCGCCGCCCGGCGATCATGCCGGTACCCGCGGCGGCGTTGCGAGTCGCGCTGGGCGACTTCGCCGACGAGGGTGTGCTCGTCTCCCAGCGGGTCAGACCGCGGGTGCTCACCGAAGCCGGCTTCACCTTCTCCCACCCCGCCATCGACGCCGCCCTGGCGGCTGCCATCACCCGCGCGGACGGTGACTGACACCGCTGAGCGATCGGCAGCACGATCAACGGCATTCAGCCGACGGTGTCGACCTTGGCGATCCGCCAGCCCTGCTCGGCCCTGACCATGGCGATGTCCCACTGTTGCCGGTCATGCCCAGGCTGACTGGCGAGGACCTTTCCCGAGGCGTCCACATAACTGTACGGAGGGAGCCGATCGGTGACTCGTAGTACGGACTTCTCGCTTCCAGCCTCCCTGACAGCAAGATCAATAATCTCCTGATGTAAGCCGACCGCATGGCCACCGCGCGCGACCATCTGCCGCATCAGCACCACATCCCGGGCATAGGCGGTGCTACCGGCGGCGTCCACATCGGTCAGACCTGCCTCGTTCGCCTGTTCGAACGCCCGGCTGCGGGCAACGTCCAAGCCCGCCAGGACATCCCGCCAGCCCTGCTCGGACGGCAAGCCCGTGGCGGGAGCCGCATCGAGTTGACGCGCCTGCCGCGGAGCGGACCGGACGGCGACCAGCAGGCCACCGACCGCCAGCGCCGCGATCACGGTGACCACAGCCACGATGACCAGGATGCGCCGCTGGCCGGAGAACCCGGCGCGCGGTTCGCCATGCGCGGCGACAGTACGCACAAGGGCCGCGCGAGAGCTCGACCCGCGAGAGCTCGACCCGCGAGAGCTGGAGGCACGTGAACCGCCAGCGGTGCCGGCCGCCTGGGCGCGCGGCGACCGGGCCGATCGTGGCATCGTGTGGGCGGGCGGCTTTGTCCGCAGGCCGCGGCTGGCGGGTTCAAGCTGGGCATCGTCGGCTCCGGTCGGCTGCGGGGGCAGCGGCAGCGGCAGCGGAGTGACCGCGTCGCTGACGAAGCGAACCGGCGCCGGATTGCAGCTGTGCGCCAAGGCCGCGACCAGCTCCTCCGCCGTGGGCCTGCGGACGGGATCATCAACCAGGGCCGGCGCGACCGCCACCGCAACGGCCGCCGCGTCCGGACCGGTCGCCTGCGGCATCGTCGCGAGCAGCAGACTCGCGAGATCGCTGACGTCCGCTGCCGGTGTCGTGACCACACCTGCCAGGCCCGCGACGCCGACACCGGCGAGCACCGGCCGGCCGTTCGGCTCCAACAGGACATCATCAAGATCAAGTTGCCCGTGGGTGAACCCGGCGGCATGCGCCGCGGCCAGCGCCTGAGCCAGTGGTAACCCCACCGTGACCACCTCGCCGGGGTCGAGGCGTTCCCGCGTCCCCAACAGCTGGCCCAGACTGATCGCCCCGGTAACGGGCTCGGCGATCACCGCGAGGCCCTCAGCCGTGGCGATCACATCGATAAGCGGGAGGAGGTGCGGATGCGAAAGCCCGACCAGGGCTCGCGCCGCCCGCATCGCGGCATCCCTCGCCACGGCGTCCGGTGGCAGCCGCACCCGGCGGACCACGCACTCGGCTCCCGTGGCCACCATGCGGCCGGCCCAGACCTCGCCGGCACCACCGTCTCGCACACGGGCCCGCAATACCACCCCGGGAATGACCGGACCAGCCGGAATCCCGCGCCGTCCGCGAGAACCCATGGAATCGTCCACTGCTGCCACAAGCCGTGACGGTAGGCCGAAAAAGCAATTCTGTGCAGCCGTCTCCATAAACCTGTGGATAACTCGTGTGAACGCCTGGCCCGACGATAGGCTCCCACCGGGCACACCGCTTCGCGCCGCTCCGGGCCGCCGCGTGCGGCGAGCGCCGGCCAACGGATGCGACCGGGACGGGGGCTACACCATGAACATTCTCGCGACCAGCGCCGGCTTCGCGCCGGACGGGCGGTGGGGCATCCGGGTCGGCCCGGTCATCCGCCACGCGCTGCGCCTGGCCCAGAGCCCGGCACGTCCCAAGCTCTGCCTGCTGGCGACGGCCAGCGGTGACGACCCGGCGAGCTACGCGCGCTACTACGCGGCACTCGCACGTGATCTGCCGGACGTGCGCGTGTCCCATCTCGCCCTGTTCCCCATGCCGAACGTGGCCGACGTACGCGCGCACCTGCTGGATCAGGATGTGATCTGGGTGGGCGGTGGCAGCGTCGCGAACCTGCTCGCGGTGTGGCGGGTCCACGGCCTCGATTCGATCATGAAAGAAGCGTGGCAGGCCGGGGTTGTCCTGGCCGGCGTGTCCGCGGGGTCGCTGTGTTGGCATGCCGGCGGTACCACCGACTCGTTCGGGCCGGACCTGCGGCCAGTCACTGATGGGCTCGCTCTGCTGCCGTTCAGCAACACGCCGCACTACGACTCCGAAGCCGGCCGGCGGCCGTTGTACCGCGGGCTGGTCGCCGCGGGCATCCTGCCGCCCGGTTGGGCCACCGATGACGGCGTCGGCCTGCACTTTCGCGGCACCGAGCTGGTGGAGGCGGTCGCCGACCGGGCCGACGCGTACGCCTGGCGGGTCGAGCGGGACTCGGCCGTGGAGGCAGGCGCCCGGGAGACGCAGGTGGTCCCCCGGCGCCTGCCAGATGTGTGACCCAGACGGCGTCTTCCTGTCCGCGCTGGGACAGCACCACAGGTCAGCGTAGCCTCGTGTGCATGGAGGTCATGCGGCTGGGCCTGGTTCCCTACGACGATGCCTGGCGGCTCCAGCGTTCGCTGGCCGACCGGCGGATCGCTGACCAGACAGGCGACACGTTGATCCTCCTGGAACACCCCGCCGTCTACACGGCTGGTCGCCGTACCCAGCCATGGGAACGCCCGGTTGACGGCACCGCGGTGGTGGACGTCGACCGAGGCGGAAAGATCACCTGGCACGGCCCCGGCCAGCTCGTGGGTTATCCGGTCGTGCGCCTGCCAACGCCGCTGGATGTGGTGGCCTACGTCCGCGCGCTGGAGAACGGGCTGATCGCAGCCTGTGCCGACCTCGGCCTCCCGACCGCGCGGGTGACCGGACGCAGCGGCGTATGGACCACCGACGGCGCACGCAAGCTCGCGGCGATCGGTGTACGGGTGCGTTCCCGCGTCGCCTATCACGGCTTCGCGCTCAACTGCTGCCCGGACCTGGCCGCCTTCAGCCGGATCATCCCGTGCGGGATCGCCGACGCCGCGGTGACCAGCCTCAGCCAGGAGCTCGCACGGACCGTGACGGTCGCCGAGGCCCTGCCCATCGTGACGGACCGCCTGGTCAACGTGCTGACAGCCTTCACGGCGCCCGGCCCGGCCGGCGGCCAGGCGGTGGCCTCAACGCTGTCGTCAGCCCTGCCACCACCGGACCGGGCGACCGAGACGGTACGCGAGCCGGAGATGGCAGGGTGACCGCGGTCACGCCGGACGGCAGAAAGCTGCTGCGGCTGGAGCTACGCAACGCGGCAACGCCGATCGAGCGCAAACCGCCCTGGATCCGCACCCGGCTGCGGACCGGCCCGCGGTACTCCGGCATCCTGGATCTCGTCCACGACAAGGGCCTGCACACGGTGTGCGAGCAGGCCGGCTGCCCGAACATCTACGAGTGCTGGGAGGACCAGGAGGCGACCTTTCTCATCGGTGGGGACGTGTGCACCAGGCGTTGTGATTTCTGCCAGATCGATTCGGGACGACCGGGCGCGTTCGACGCCGACGAGCCCCGTCGGGTCGCCGAATCGGTCCGCGTCATGGGCCTGCGCTACGCGACCGTGACCGGAGTCGCACGCGATGACCTGCCCGACGGTGGGGCGTGGCTGTACGCGCAGACGGTCCGGGAGATCCATACGCTGTGCGGCGCCGTCGGTGTTGAACTGCTCATCCCTGACTTCCACGCCCGTGCCGAGCAGCTCGCCGAGGTGTTCGGCGCGGCTCCCGAGGTGCTCGCCCACAACATCGAGACGGTACCGCGGGTGTTCCGCCGGATCCGGCCGGGATTCCGCTATGACCGGTCGCTGGAGGTTCTCCGCGCCGCCCGCGCGGCCGGTCTGGTGACCAAGTCCAACCTGATCCTCGGCCTCGGGGAAGAGCCAGCGGAGATCCTCGCGACCATGGCCGACCTGCTGGATGCCGGCTGTGAGCTGCTGACGATCACGCAGTACCTGCGGCCCAGCCCACGGCATCACCCGGTGCGGCGCTGGGTAGACCCCACGGAGTTCACCGAGCTGCGGGCGGAGGCGGAGCGGATGGGGTTCGCGGGGGTGCTGTCAGGTCCGCTGGTCCGGTCCTCCTACCGCGCGGGCCGGATGTACCAGCAAGCGATCGAGCAACGCGCCAGCACCGGAGGCGAAGCGACCAGGCGACACAATAATTACGCAGAGTAGCCACCGGAGTGGTGCACCCGCCCCAAGGGAACTAGGCTCACCGGAAGGTCACTCGTCCGCCACCCGTGGATGACGATCGAGATCATGACTGAACAATGCCTACGACCGGTCCGGGAGGTCCGTGTGGTCGTGCTGAGGTCACTCCTGACCGCTGTTGAGGAACTCACCCTGCTGCTGCTGCCGCACGGCGGCCAGCGGACCGCGCGCCGCAACGCGTGGCGCGCCGCCGCCGAGATCTCGTTGCCGGTGGGCCGCATACCACCACAGATCGGCGGACGGATCGTGTTCGCCACCGAGCGCTGAACAATCGATCACCAAAGAGGCGATCATTTTATACTGAAGAGCACGGTACGGGTATCCGTCCCGCCGGGTCGTAGGCTCGCGGTCATGGCGCGTAAGAACAGCTCCGGCAATGACTCGCCGAGCACTGGTACGACAAAGGCCCGAGTGACGGCCTCGGGACGCAAGCAACAGCTGGACGCCACGGGGGGCAAGGCCCGACCCGGCCGCCTCGCGCAGGTCAGGACGGTGTACCGGCTCACTCGGGAACGCGATCCGCGCGCGCTCTGGTGGTCACTGGTTGGCCTCGTCCTCCCTGTCGCCATCGGGGTGCTGCTCAGTGTGCTGGTCGGGCGGCTGTGGATATGGCTGCCCATCGGGATCATGCTGGGTCTTGTCAGCGCCATGAACATCTTCAGTCGGCGCGTGCAGCGGACCGCTTACGCCGAGATGGAGGGGCAGCCCGGCGCGGCCGCCGGAATCGTCGAGCGCATGCGCGGCGACTGGCGGCTCACGCCTGCGGTCGCGGTCAACCGTCACCAGGACGTGGTGCATCGCGTGGTGTGCCGAGCCGGCGTCGTGGTGATCGCCGAAGGCCGCGGCCGCGGTCAGCGTGAGCTACTCGGCAACGAGGTGCGGCGGATCCGCAAGGTGATCGGCGAAACACCTGTCCACGACATCGTCATCGGCACCGGGCCCGGCGAGGTGCCCCTGCCCAAGCTGCAGGGAACCCTCATGCGGCTGCCCCGCACCCTACGGCGCGGCGAGGTTGATCCCGTCGAACGGCGGTTGCGGGCGGTGACCGCGCCTTCCCTGCCCATCCCGAAGGGGCCGATCCCCCGCAACATCCCCCGCGGGGGGAAGATGCGCTGACCTCGTGCCCCGCGACGGGCGCCCCCTATTGCCGGGCGCTCTTAGCGCCCTACCCACGACCCGCGTCGCGGACGACCACGGTGCCAGCGGCGCGGTCGTGGGTGGCACGCAGGTCGCGGTCCCAGATGAAGGCCGGGACAAGCAGACCGAGAAGCACCGTACGAACAGCCACCCAGCGCCACCCCGCCCGGCCATGGTCACGCACCCGGATGACACCGATGCCCGCCAGCCGCATCCCGATGGTCTGTCCGTTCGCCGCGATCAGGACGAACTCCTCCAGCAGGAACGCAAGGTAGACGGCGAGCCCGCGGGCATCGACCGAGTAGCGGACCCCGAAGAGCACCGGGACACCCACCAGCAGGTTGGCCACGATGGCGTCCACCGTGAACGCGGCCAGCCGGTGGCCGAAACCGGCTACCGCGCCAGAACCTTCGGCCGGTAGGCCGAGCCGTACGCCGGGAGGTGAGTCCCGGGGCAGTTGCGGACCTTCCAGCCAGTTCCCGAGCGCGCGTCCCACCACGCAAGCGTATGCCTCACGGGCCATCCCGGAGAAACGATCACCGTGAGCAATACATTAGCCACACGTTACCGACGGGAAACTTCTTCGTCATATCAGCGGAACTGCATCAGGTTACGGTCCGCATCAGGGCATCGCGTATCCTTCCATCCACACAGCCATGAAGCTTCCTTGGAGGGTGGATGTTCATAAAGGCCGAAGATGTGCTTCGCTACATCGCGGACGAGAGCGTTGAGTTCGTCGACGTCCGCTTCTGCGACCTTCCCGGAATTATGCAGCACTTCACGATCCCGACCGAGGTCTTCGCCGAGTCGGTGTTCACCGATGGGCTGATGTTCGACGGGTCGTCGATACGTGGCTTCCAAGCGATCCACGAATCGGACATGTTGCTCCTACCGGACCCGAGCACAGCCTTCGTCGATCCTTTCCGTGAGCACAAGACGCTCGCGATGACCTTCTTCATCCACGACCCGATCACAAAGGAGGAGTACTCCCGCGACCCACGCAACACGGCGAAAAAAGCCGAAGCCTACCTGCGGGGCACGGGTTTCGCGGACACCGCCTACTTCGGCCCGGAGGCCGAGTTCTACATCTTCGACGACGTTCGCTATGACTACAGCCCGTACGGTTCCATGCACGCTGTCGACTCCATCGAAGCAGCCTGGAACACGGCCCGCAAGGAGGACGGCGGGAACCTCGGCTACAAGCCCCGGTTCAAGGGCGGCTACTTCCCCGTACCCCCGACCGACCACTTCACCGATCTGCGCTCGGAGATGACAAGGGCGCTGTTCCGGGCCGGCATCACCGTCGAGATGCAGCACCACGAGGTGGGGACCGCGGGGCAGGCGGAAATCGACATCCGGTACAGCACGCTCCTGCGGACCGCCGACAACCTGATGCTGTACAAGTACATCATCCGCAATGTTGCCTTGTCCCGCGGCAAAACCGTGACGTTTATGCCCAAGCCACTGTTCCAGGACAACGGCTCGGGCATGCACGTCCACCAGAGCCTCTGGCAGGGCGACGAGCCGCTGTTCTACAGCGAGAGCGGCTACGGCGGCCTGTCCGAGCTGGCCCGGTACTACATCGGTGGGCTGCTTCACCACGCGCCGGCGCTGCTGGCGTTCACGAACCCGACCACGAACTCCTACCGGCGGCTGGTGCCGGGCTACGAGGCGCCGGTCAACCTCGTCTACTCGGCGCGCAACCGCTCGGCCTGCTGTCGCATCCCGCTCAGCGGTGCCTCACCCAAGGCGAAGCGGATCGAGTTCCGCGTGCCCGATCCGAGCTGCAATCCCTACCTGGCCTTCGCTGCCATGCTCATGGCCGGCCTGGACGGCATCCGCAACAAGATCGAGCCGCCGGACCCGATCGACAAGGATCTCTACGATCTGCCGCCGGACGAGCTGGCCGCGGTGCCGCAGGTGCCGGGATCGCTCGAGAAGGTGCTGGAAGCCCTCGAGGCCGACCACGATTTCCTGACCGAGGGCGACGTGTTCACGCCCGACCTGATCGAGACATGGATCGACTACAAACGTGTCCACGAGGTGGACGCTATTCGTCTCCGCCCGCATCCCTATGAGTTCCAGCTCTACTACGACATCTGACAACTGACAACTGACGGCGGACAGCTGAGACGGCGGGCCGCGGACAGCTGCCCGCGGCAGCGGACCGCAATATAACCGGACAGCAGGATATGGGATGGCGCCCGCTTCGCGGAAAACCGCGGACCGGGCGCCGTCGCATGGCTGGGTACGCGCACGGCGGACTTTGTTCACGGCTGCCGGAATGCCAGTTCGGGCAGCCCGGGAAATGAACTGTCCAGCAATGCGCGATTGACCGAAAATTTACCGTGGTGGAACCGTGCGGAAACGGGGCTCAACAAAGATCCGGACGAGCCCTCCTGTCACCCGCGGCCGGGGTCGGGCGATCCGCAGGTGCGCGATGAGAAACTTCGCTATGTGCTACGCCAACCACGGGGAGTATGAGTGAGCTACCAGGCCGAGTACATCTGGATCGACGGCACCAGGCCGGAACCTCTGATGCGGAGTAAAACCCGCATCGTCGCCGACGGCAAGGAACCGGACATCTGGGGCTTCGACGGCTCGAGCACCAACCAGGCACCCGGATTCAATTCGGACTGCGTGCTGCAACCGGTGTTCACCTGTCCGGACCCGCTGCGCGGCAGGGATAACGTTCTGGTGCTGTGCGAGGTCCAGCTGACCGACTTCACTCCGCATCCGACCAACACCCGCGCCTTCTGCCGACAGGCCGCTGAGAAGTACGCGGACCAGTCCCCCATGTTCGGAATTGAGCAAGAGTACACCTTCTTCCAGCACGGGCGGCCACTCGGCTGGCCCGCGGTGGGCTTTCCGGCCCCACAGGGCCCCTACTATTGCGGTGTCGGCGGCGAGAAGATGGTCGGCCGTGCCATCGTCGAGAGGCACACGCAGGCCTGCCTTGACGCGGGCCTGTCCATCGAGGGGACCAACGCCGAGGTCATGATGGCCCAGTGGGAGTTTCAGATCGGGGTGCTCCCGCCTCCCGCCATCGGTGACCAGCTCTGGATCGGCCGCTGGTTGCTGCACCGGGTGGCCGAGGACTTCGACGTCACCGTCTCGTTCGCGGCGAAGCCGATCCCCGGCGACTGGAACGGCGCGGGCGCGCACACCAACTTCTCCACCAAGGCCACGATGGAAAGCTGGGAAGCGATCGTCACCGTATGCGAGGCTCTCGGCACCCGTGTGCTGGAGCATGTCGAGAACTACGGCGACGGGATCGAGAAGCGCCTGACGGGTCAGCATGAGACCGCTCCGTACGACGCGTTCTCCTGGGGTGCCTCCGACCGCGGCGCGTCGATCCGCATCCCGTGGGCGGTGGAGAAAGCCAAGAAGGGCTGGATCGAGGACCGTCGCCCGAACGCCAACATGGACCCGTACCTCGTCACCGGTCTGATCGTCGACACCTGTTGCAGCGCGCTGGCCGGCGGGAGGCCCATCTTGGCCATCCCAGGCCAAAAGGAGGCGGCCGAGACCGCCGTCACGGCCTGATCGTCACCATCGCGGATAGCGGGCTTTCCCGTGCCACACCCATGGCGTCGCACGGGGAAAGCCCACTATCCGACGGACGGCCCAGCTACCGCTTCGCGGGCGAAAAGAGCCTCGGCCACCGCGCGCGCACGTGCGCTCATCCGCTGGTAGTCGCCGAGCAACGCCTCGCTCTGGTCCGCCGCGTAGCCGACCGCCCGCGCGACCCTGGCCAGCGCCCGCGGTTCACGCGGCAGCACGTCCCCGGGACGCCCGCGGGCCAGCGTGATCGCGTTGCGGAGCCGGGACGCGAAGATCCATGCGTCCGCCAGGGCCGCGGCCTCGGCAGGGTCGAGCAGGCCGGCCGCGGTGGCCGCCCGAAGCCCGGCAAGCGTTGACGTCGTACGCAACGCCGCTATCGCCCGGCCGTGACGCAGCTGCAGCACCTGCACCACCCACTCCACATCGGTAAGGCCGCCGGGCCCGAGTTTCAGATGCAGGGAACGATCAACGCCTCGCGGGATGCGCTCGGCCTCCATCCTGCCTCGCAGCCGGACGACCTCGGCCACCGTGCCAGGGGGCAGAAACGCCGGGTAGCGGATCTCATCCACCCAGTCGCGGAACCGGTCGCCCAGTTCCGTGTCGCCGGCGACCGGCCGCGCCCGCAACAGCGCCTGTGCCTCCCAGCCTGCCGACCACCGGCGAAAGTAGGCCGCGTAACTGGCCGGCGTACGGGTCATCGGGCCCGCGCTGCCCTCCGGGCGCAGCTGCACGTCAAGGATCAGCGGCGGGTCGCCGGCGGGCACGGCGAGCAGCCGGCGCAGTTCGGCCACGACCGCACCCGCGGCATCGGCCGCTTCGCTGTCGGTGACACCGATCCCAGCACCGGCTGTCGTGCCGTCCGCCCGGCCATCGATCGGCTCGTGGACGAACACGACATCCGCGTCGCTGCCGTAGGACAGTTCACCACCGCCGAGACGGCCCATGGCCATCACCGCGATCCGTACCGGCAGCGGCCGGCCGGCCTGTCGCTCGAAGCGCCGTTCCGCCACGAACAGAGCGGCCTCGATGGTCGCGGCCGCCGCGTCCGACAGCGCCCGGCCGACCGCGGCGGCGTCCAGCAGCCCGAGCACATCCGCGCAGGCAACCCGGACGAGTTCGACCCGACGTACCGCCCGTGCCCGCCCAACCGCCTGCTCCCCGGACGGATTGCGGCGGGCAACCGCGATCATTACCTGAACCAGCTGGTCACGGGTGCGGGGACGCAGGTCGTCGATAGTCCGCAGCAGCCGCACCGATTCCGGCGCGCGCTGCATCAGGTCCGCGGCATAGCTGCTCGTCGCCAGTACGCGGCACAGCCGTTCAGCCGCACCGCTGTCGTCCCGCAGCAGCCGCAGATACCAGGGCGTGTGGCCCAGCGCATCGCTGACCTGACGGTAGGCGAGCAGACCGGCGTCGGGGTCGGCCGCGTCGGCGAACCAATGCAACATCGCCGGGAGCAGGCGGCGTTGGATCGTGGCCGTCCGGCTGACACCGTTGGTCAGCGCCTCGATGTGGCGCAGCGCGCGTGCGGTGTCGGCAAACCCCAGCGCCGCCAGCCGATCCCGGGCCTCCGCGGGCGTGAGCCGGACCTCCTCGACCGACAGCCGTGCCACCGCCGCCAGCAATGGCTGGTAGAAAAGCCGCTCGTGCAGCCGGCGCACGAACCGGGCGACCCGGGCATGCTCGTTCTGGATCTCCTCCGCGGATGTGAAACCAAGAGATCGGGCCAACCAGCGCAGCTCACCGGGGTCGCGGGGCAGGGTGTGCACCCGGCGGAGCCGCTGCAGCTGCAGGCGGTGCTCGGTAGCTCGCAGGAAGCGGTACGCGTTCGCGAGACCGGCCGCGTCCCGGCGGGCCACATAGCCACCGCGGGCGAGCGCGTCGAGCGCGGACAGCGTCGAGACCGTCCGCAGCTTGGGGTCGGTCCGGCCGTGGACGAGCTGGAGCAGCTGGACGGCGAACTCGACATCGCGCAGCCCGCCCGGACCGAGTTTGAGGTTACGGTCAGCGTCTCCCGGCGGCAGCGACCGTTCCACCCGCCGCCGCATCGTCTGGACGTCGCTGACGAACCCCGGCCGCGACGCGGCCGACCAGACCAGCGGCCTGACCGCGGCGCAGAACCGTGCTCCCAGCTCATGGTCGCCCGCGACCGGGCGCGCCTTGAGCAGCGCCTGGAACTCCCAGGTTCTCGCCCATCGCCGGTAGTAGGCGTCGTGGCTGGCCAGCGTACGCACCAGCGGGCCGTCCCGGCCCTCGGGCCGCAGCCCCACGTCGAGCTGGAACAACATGCCCTCACGGGTGACCGCCCCACACGCACGGACCATCCCCTCCGCGAGACGGGTGGCCACCTCCAGCGCGGCGGCCTCGTCGGCCCGGTCGTCCTGAGTACCGCCGCCGGACCGTCCAGGTTCCGCTACGAACAGGACGTCGACGTCGCTGACATAGTTCAGCTCCCGGCCACCGCACTTACCCATACCGATGACGGCGAGACGAACCGGCGCCGCCGCCGGCCGCACCGCCGACCGCGCCACGGCGAGCGCGGCGTCAAGGGCGGCTCCGGCGAGGCCGGCAAGCTCCGCGGTGGCATCATCAAAGGACACAGCGCCGGTGAGATCACGAGCCGCGAGGACGAACAGAGCACGACGATAGGCAACGCGCAGCGCGTCCAGAACATCGGTACCGTCCCCGACGGCGCGCGGCTCGACCTCCTGCGGGTCCGCTCCGACAGCACGCAGCAGGCGCGCACGGGTGACGCGGTCGTTCGGCGCGGCCCGCAGCACGCCGTCGTCAGCGATCACCCGCCAGTCGGTGGGATGGCGGACCAGATGGTCGCCGAGCGCGGTACTCGCACCGAGCACCGCGACGAGCCGGCCGCGCAGCCCCGGCTGACCGGCCAACGCCGCGAGCAGCTCACGCCCGGCCGCGGGCGGCGCTGTCGCCACGATCCGTTCCAGCGCCGCGAGCGCCAGATCGGGATCAGCCGCCCGCGAGAGCGCCACCAGGACAGGGCTGCGTGAGAGGTCGACGCCTGGCCGGTCGGCAGCGCCGGGCTGCGCCGCGCCGACAGCGGCGCTGACACCGGTACCACCGCTGACGCCAGTGGCCCCGCTGGGGCTGTCGGTACCGGCGAGCAGCCCGAGCCGCCCCATGCTGGCAACGGATCTGTCGACATTACTGAAACCCAGCCGAGCCAGCTGCGCCTGGATGGAGCTCCCCCGTGGATGGGTGTGGCTAGAGGCTCCGGCAACAGGACTGTCCGGCTCGCGCAGTCCGAGCGGCGCCTCGCGTCGTTGCCGTCGGTCGACGCCCAAACCAGGGCGCCTCCCTCCGCCGCCTCGCGATCCATCCACCCGGACACCGCTCCCTGATCGAACGCCCTGCTGCCGGAGCCTCTTAACTGCCGGTCACAATATCGGTAGATACCGGTCAATCTCGAAGGGTGTGACCTGACGGCGGTACTCGGCCCATTCGGCACGTTTGTTCCGCAGGAAGAACTCGAAAAGGTCGTCGCCGAGCGTCTCACGAACCAGCGTGGATCTTTCCATGGTGGCAATCGCCTCCGCCAACGAACCGGGCAACGCCGTGATACCCCGCTCATGGCGCTGCGACTCGCTGAGCGTCCACACGTCGTCGGCCGCTGGCGGTAGGAGTTCGTAACCCTCCTGGATCCCGCGCAGGCCAGCCGCGAGAATCAGCGCGAAGGCGAGATAGGGGTTGCACGCGCTGTCGGGCGAGCGGAACTCGATGCGGGCCGTATTCGGCTTGTTCGGTTTGTACAACGGCACCCGCACGAGTGCGGACCGGTTGTTGTGTCCCCAGCAGACGTAGGCGGGCGCCTCCAGCACCTCGCCGGCACGCTGGTCACCGATGATCCGCTTGTACGAGTTCACCCACTGGTTGGTGACCGCGGTGATCTCGGCGGCGTGCCGGAGGAGGCCGGCGATGAACGCCTGCGCGACCTTGGAGAGATGGTAGGCATCGGTCGGGTCGTGAAACGCGTTCCGATCACCTTCGAAAAGGCTCAGATGGGTGTGCATACCGGACCCGGCCTGATCACTGTAGGGTTTCGGCATGAAAGTCGCGTAGACGCCCTGCCGGCGAGCTACCTCCTTCACCACCTGGCGAAAAGTCATGATATTGTCAGCGATGGTGAGGGCGTCGGCATACCGTAGATCAATTTCCTGCTGGCCGGGCGCGACCTCGTGGTGGCTGAACTCGACCGATATCCCCAGGCGTTCCAAGACCCCGATGACCTGCTGTCGGAATTCATGGCTGACGTCGTTCGGTGTCAGGTCGAAATATCCGGACTCGTCCACCGGTGATGGTACCGGAGCACCACGTGCCGGCGCCTGCCGCAGTAGGAAGAATTCTATCTCGGGATGGGTGTAGAAAGTGAAACCAGCATCCGCCGCGCTGGCCAGTATACGACGCAGAACCCAGCGCGAATCCGCCGGAGACGGCGTACCGCCGGGCATGACGAGGTTGCAGAACATCCGGGCGGTAGCCGGGTTCTCACCGCGCCAGGGCAGCACCTGGAATGTCGACGGATCCGGTTTCGCGAGCATGTCGGCTTCGTGTACGCGGGCGAACCCCTCGATCGAGGAACCATCGAAACCGATGCCCTCGGCCAACGCCCCCTCAAGTTCAGCCGGCGCGATCTCGACGGACTTCAGCACCCCAAGCACGTCGGTGAACCACAGCCGGACAAACCGGATATCTCGTTCCTCCATCGTACGCAGGACGAACTCCTGCTGCTTGTCCATGACCGCCTCCGCGCTGAGAGTCGGGCTCGCCGTCGCGGGCGGGCGAGGTTCAACCGGGCTGGCGGCAACGCGATCACGAAGAACCCATTTGATCACAAAACAATCTGTCTGGCGGGAGAGGGATCTCCCCGCGTCACCCGAGGCCCGTCAGGTTGCTAACGCCGACCATAGCGACTGACCTGCCCACACGCTCTCATGCAGCCGCCACGGCCGCAGCCCTCAGCTCTTCGGCAGCGCGGAAAACATGATCGCGCAACCTTTGGGCTCTAGGCTGCACCCATGGCCCAGTTGCGTGTCGCGCTCGCTCAGGTCAACACCACAGTAGGAGATCTTGAAGCAAACGCGGACCTGGTGAGCGAATGGGTACGGCTCGCCGCACGCCGCGGGGCTCACCTGGTGGCGTTCCCCGAGATGACGCTCACCGGGTACCCCGCGGAGGATCTCGTCCTGCGCCGTTCGTTCGCCGCGGCGTCCCGCGACGCCGTCGATCGCCTTGCCCGACGACTGGCCGACGAGGGCAGCGGGGAGCTGGCCGTGATCGTGGGTTACCTCGGCACCTCCCGCGCTCCTACGCCGCGCCTGGGCCGTCCCGCGGGCGAGCCACAGAACGCTGCCGCGGTGTTGTGGCGTGGTGAGGTCGTGGCCCGCTACGCCAAGCACCACCTACCGAACTACGGCGTGTTCGACGAGTTCCGCTATTTCGTCCCCGGTTACGACTTCCCGGTCTTCCGGCTGCACGGCGTGGATGTAGGGCTCACCATCTGCGAGGACCTCTGGCAGGACGGCGGGCCGGTCGCGGTCGCGCGGGCCGCCGGGGTGAACCTGCTGGTGTGCGTCAACGGGTCACCGTACGAACGCGGAAAGACGTTCCAACGTGACGAGCTGTCAGCCCGGCGAGCGCGTGAGGCCGGCGCCGCGCTCGTGTACGTCAACCTTGTCGGCGGCCAGGACGAGCTCGTCTTCGACGGTGGTTCGCTCGCGGTCGACGCCGCCGGCCGCCTCCTCGCCCGCGCCGAACAGTTCACCGAGACGCTGCTGACCGTCGACCTGGACCTGCCGACCGGCGCTGCCGCCCTGGCCGCGGGCAGGGCGGCAGGCGAGGGGACCTCGGTGGACGCGGGCGACGGCACCGCGATGACGGTGACCCGGCTGCCGCTGGCGAGCGAACCTGTCCCGGCGTTCGATGCCGAGGCGCCGGTCGTGGCGCACCGACTGGACTCCGCGGCCGAACTGTACCGCGCGGTAGTCACCGGCACCCGGGACTACGTCCGCAAGAACGGGTTCACCTCGGTCGTACTCGGCCTGTCCGGCGGCATCGACTCAGCGCTGGTCGCCGCGATCGCCGTGGACGCTCTCGGCGCCGAGCAGGTGCACACCGTCGCGATGCCGTCGATCCACTCGTCGACCGGGTCGGTGGACGACGCGGCCGAGCTCGCCAGGCGGACCGGTGTCACACACACCGTGATCCCGATCCAGCCGGTGGTCGACTCCTTCCACAGCGCGCTCACCGCCACCGGCGGGCTCGCCGGTCTGGCCGCGGAGAACCTGCAGGCCCGGGTCCGCGGGACGCTGCTGATGGCGCTGTCGAACGCCCACGGCCAGCTGGTACTCACCACCGGCAACAAGAGCGAGCTCGCGACCGGGTTCTCCACCCTCTACGGCGACAGCGCGGGCGGCTTCGCCCCGATCAAGGATGTGCCCAAGACCCTGGTCTGGGAACTCGCGCGCTGGCGTAACGCGGAAGCCGACCGCCAGGGCGAGACCCCGCCCATCCCCGAAGAGATCATCGTCAAGCCGCCGTCCGCCGAGCTCGCTCCCGGCCAGCTCGACTCGGACCGGCTGCCGGACTACTCCACCCTGGACGCCGTGCTCGACGACTACGTCGAGCGCGACCAGGGCCGCACCGAACTGATCACAGCAGGTCACAGCCCCGAAACCGTGGAACGGGTGATCCGGCTGGTGGACCTCGCCGAGTACAAACGCCGGCAGAATCCCCCTGGACCGAAGGTGACGTCGAAGGCCTTCGGTCGCGACCGCAGGCTACCGATCACCTCCCGCTGGCGGGAACACCCGACCCGACCGTCCACCGTCGAACCACCCACCAGCGAGCCGCCCCCTGCCAGTTCACCTACTGTCCGTTCACCTACTGCCGAGTCACTCACCGCCGAATGATCGACCGAAGACCCGGCCATACCAATCGGCTGGTTCAGCGTCGCGCGGCTGCCGGGTGAGCGCCCACCGTTCTCAGTCGTCGGCATTCCTGCGGCGCCAGGCCGGCAGCAATCGCCAGAGTCGACCGCCGAGGATGAACGCCACGGCGAAGCCGGCGTAGACCAACGGGGTCCACGCTCCCCCGAGTGTGCTGTACCTGCCGTCGACAAAGGTGTACGTGGTCTCCTGGTTCAGATACGTGAACCCGTGCCAGTGGAATGTGCCGCTGGCGTGTGGATCGACCGCGCGAATGCCGTCACCAAAGGCAGTCTGCCCGACCGCCACCAGCTTGGTCATCAAGAGGACCGCGAGGAGCATGCAGGCGGCTCCGGTCCTCCACTCAGGCCGGGGCTGCCACTCCCCGTATTCGGCGGCCAGGTAGCCCGCCGCGAGCCGGCGCAGGTTGCCCAGGCGCCGCAGCGCTTCGGCAGTGCCGACATCGTCCGCGGCGGCGCGCAGGTTGGTACGCACCTCTCGGCGCTGAGTGATCCGCGATTTCCTCGGCAGATCGGTCAGATAGGTGTCGAGCGTCCACACCGCGCGTTCAATACGCAACCGGTCGGCCCAGGTCAGGCTACGAGTCATGTCAGACCTCCTCGGAAGGTGGGGCAGGCTGCGCAGGGATCGGCCGGGACAGCACCGGGTTGACCACGTCGGCGAGCGACAGCCAGTGGACGGTCCCCTGTGCCAGCGCCGCGTAGCCCGCCTCGGTGGGTCGGTAGTACTTGCGGGCAGGCCCTGAGCGAGAGGTGACCAGCCGGCTGGTCACCCGGCCTTCGCGCTCCAGCCGGGTCAGCGCCGGATAGACGGTGCCGTCCGAGATGTCGGACAGGCCGGTCTCGCGAAGACGTTGCACCAACTGGTACCCATACGACTCGCGTTCGGCGAGCAGGCACAGCAGCAGCAGCGACAGCACACCTTTGAGGAGTTGCGGGTCGTGGGCGGTAGGCACGCAAGTAAATCTAGCAAGCTACCTTGCAATGTCAAGTAGTGGGCTAAAAAAATAAGCGGCGGGCACGAGCTCTCCTCGTTGCCATGGCCGCCTGTCGCCGCGAACCGCGGAGCCTTCGGGTACGTCCTCGCTACTCCATGAGGGTGATACGCACAGCATTCAACGCGTCATGGCCCACCTCGATCACCGCGTAGGAATGGCCAGGCATGATCAATAGGATGGTCCCAGGCGGCTGGCCGTTCATCTCGGAAAGATCCAAAGCGGTACCGAAGATTGCCAGGCCGACGGCCGCACCGACGATCGTGGCCGGATCGGACGACGCCTGCGCGAACCCCGGCAGGCCGACCCGAGTGCCGGGCCGCAGGCTGGTGGCCATCTCCGGGGTGAACAGGTTCGCCGTGTACATCCATCCGTGGTATGTCCTGACCTTGAGTTCAGGAAGATCCTTCTCATAGGCGGTTGTGCGATGGATACCGTTATGACCCCGCACCACCAAGGCAAGAAGATCGTTAGGCGTCAACAGCGCCCGGCCAGAACCGCTCTCCACAAACCGCTCCACCGCCTCGAGCAGCTCGGCCGCCCGCACGGCACCGACCCGCCGCAATAGTTCACTGACAGTGGACATCCCGCTGCTGGACCACCCCCAGGGGGAACTCGCGCCGGTGGCGGGGCGGGACGCATTCGTGGCTCCGGTGGCGCTGGTCTTCCGGCCACCGCCTGGGCTGCCGACAACCGGCGCGGAATCCGGCGGATCCGAAGAATCATGGCGAAGCGTCACAAACGTCGAGCCGGGCTCTGGCCAGTCCTCGACCATCAGGTCAATCTCAGTCGACGGGTCGACAACGGCGACGGTCACCGCCGCCGAATCCACGTTCAGCACGGTGGAGGCGTCCCGGCCGGTGCCCGGCGGGAACTGCACGACAGTCATGTCAGCGTAGGTCTGCGGCAGCGTGTTCGAGACCGTCAGCGGATGGTCGGACGCGGCTTGTAGCCAGTGGGTGACAGCATCCTCCGACATGGAGGGCAAGATCGCGTACACGGGTTCCTGGACGACTGGTAGATGATGGAGCATTTCAGAGAAGGTTGTATCGGCGCCCCACCGCAAAGCCATCGAAGACTGCCCCGCCACCAAACCACCCATAGGTATCCCAGCCGCAGCCAACGCCACCGCCAGATCATCCACCGTCACATCCACCCGCCCACCATCCGCGGTAAACCGCGACCACCCACCAGAACCCACCACCGGACCCGGAACACCCGTCACACTGACACCGGTCGCCGCCGAAATAACCCGCCCATCCGGCAGATGCCACACATCCTGCGACGACGCAACAACATCCACACCCAGAACATCCCGCAACCCAGCAGCGAACCCAGCCCCCGCACCACACACCACCAAAACAATCGGCTGACCATCCCCGGGAAGAAACCCACGAATACGATCCGCGAACTGCACCGGCGTCAACAGCTCATCACCCCAGCGAACACCACCGGTGGCCGCATCCGCATGCCCGAAAATCACCGTATG
>NZ_CAKJTP010000039.1:0-33684 GCF_917627335.1 Protofrankia sp. CiT1
CCACTTAGCCGGGCGGGCTTCGCCGCCCCGCGACCGGCGCGCGGGCAGTGCTGAGCGGAGCCGGCTCGCCGGCCGCGGTCTGGCTGGATTTCTCGCGCGCGGTCGCGGTACGTACTACCGTGGTTTCACGGAGCTCGCTGGCCTTGTCTGTCACTACCCGGTCACCTGGAGCCATAAAATGTGGCCATGCGACTCCGGGTGTCTTTTCGTGGCAACGCACGACGCGCGTGTGTCCATTGTTCATCTGACATCGCCGCGCTGGCGGTTGCCTGCCGCCTGTGACACAGCCGCCTGAGACATGGCCGACTGTGATGACGTTCATAGTTTGATGTGCTAGACATAAATTGTTTGTCAGCCTCGGCGAGGGGAACGTCATGGATCTTACGACGGCAACACGCCACGCGGCCGACTATGATCTGCTTTTCGTCGGTGTGTCCGTCGCGCTGGCAACGGTGGGGTCGTTCGCCGCGCTGGTCAGCGCGTTACGTATTCCTCTGAGCGGGGCTGCCACCCGGCTGCGCTGGGTCCTGTCGGCAGCTTTGTCGCTTGGTGGCGGTGCGATCTGGGCGATGCATTTCATGGGTATGGTCGCATATCACATCGACGGTATGGACATCACCTACGACATAGGCCTCACCGCGCTGTCGCTCGTTATCGCGGTGGCGGTATCGGGCATCGGCCTGGTGCTTGTCGGAACGAATCCCCACAGCGTGACGCGGCTGGGGGCCGGCGGGCTCATTGCCGGTCTCGGCGTCGCGGCAATGCACTACACAGGCATGGCCGCGATGCGGACCGGCGGCACCGTCACGTATGACACGAAGCTTGTCGCGATCTCGGTCGTCATAGCCGTGCTCGCGGCACTGGCCGCGCTGTGGATCACCTTTCGGGTACGTAGCCGCAGCCACGTGTTGGTCGCGTCGGTGGTGATGGCCACAGCCGTCTGCGGGATGCACTACACGGGCATGGCCGCTACCCAGGTCACAGGCATATCCGGGGCGTCCGAGCCGAGTGGTGGCGTTGATCCGATCACCTTGAGCCTCGTCGTGTGCGTCCTGACCTTCTCCATTCTGGCGCTGGTCATCTTCGCGGCCCTGGGCGGGGTCAGCGAGACAGACGTCTTCACCCGCGCGGCTCACGCCCACGACCAGACGGCCAGCCTCGGCGGGAAGCCCGACATGAGCGGGAAGCCCGGCACGGCAGCCGGCTCGGGTGCGTTCGGGCCGGCTGCACCGGCCGGCCGGGCCGCACCGGTCCTGACCATCGGGGCCCAGACCGCGGACGTGTTCGGCCAGGCTGGCGACCCCGGGCGCCAGGGACACCGGCGCGGTCATGCCACGCGGCGGTAGGAACGCGGGCCCAGGAGCAACCGGCGGCCGGAGGTCCGTACGGGCGGTCATACGGTAGGTCGGTGAACCTGTTCGATGCCGGGCTCGAGCGGGCCCTCGCGACGTCGGGCCCGCTCGCGGCCCGGCTGCGGCCCCGCACGCTCGACGACGTTGTCGGGCAGCGGCACCTGCTCGCGGCGGGCAGCCCGCTGCGGCGGCTGGTGGAGGGCGGCGGTACCACCTCGGTCCTGCTGTGGGGGCCGCCTGGTACCGGCAAGACAACCCTGGCCCACGTCATAGCGGGTTCAGGTCAACGTCGTTTCCGTGAGCTGTCGGCCGTCACGGCCGGTGTGAAGGATGTCCGGGCGGCGATCGACGAGGCGCGTGACACGCTCGCGGTTTCCGGAGCGCGCACGGTGCTGTTCATCGACGAGGTGCACCGTTTCACCAGGACCCAGCAGGACGCGCTGCTGCCCGCGGTGGAGAATGGCCTGGTCACGCTCGTCGCGGCCACCACCGAGAATCCGTTTTTCGCGGTGGTGGCACCGTTGCTGTCCCGGTCGCTGCTGCTCACGCTGGAGCCGCTCACCGACGACGACATCCGCACTCTGATCAGCCGGGCGCTCGCGGACCCTCGCGGCTACGGCGGCCGGCTGGCGTTGGACGACGACGCGGTCGATCATGTTCTGCGCTTGGCCGGCGGCGATGCCCGGCGTGCCCTGACCGTGTTACAGGCCGCCGGTGACGCGGTGGTCGGGACAGCCGGAGCGGATGCGCCGGCGCGCGTTGATCTCGCGACCGTTGAACAGGCCGTGAATCGGGCCGCGGTCCGCTATGACCGGGCCGGTGACCAGCACTACGACGTGGCAAGCGCGTTCATCAAGTCCATCCGCGGTGGGGACGCCGACGCCGCCCTGCACTATCTGGCCCGGATGCTGGAAGCGGGGGAGGACCCTCGCTTCATCGCCCGGAGAATGATCATACTGGCCAGTGAAGACGTCGGGCTCGCTGAGCCGGGCGCGCTGGGCGTGACGGTGGCGGCGGCACAGGCCCTGGAGCTGGTGGGCCTGCCTGAGGCGCGGCTCGCGCTGGCTCAGGCGGTGATCCATCTTGCGCTGGCGCCGAAGTCCAACGCGGTGATCCGGGCCGTCGACGCGGCCATCGCCGATGTCCGGGCGGGGCGTGCCGGTCCCGTACCGGCCCATCTCCGCGACGCGCACTACCCGGGCGCGGGCCGGCTCGGCCATGGTGGCGGCTACCGGTACCCCCACGACCACCCGGGCGGCGTGGTCGGCCAGCAGTATGCGCCTGACCCGCTGGTGGGCCGCGACTACTACCAGCCGGGCGCGAACGGGTTCGAGTCGCGTGCCTCGCAGCGGCTGGCGTTCCTGCGCGCCACTCTGCGGGGTGCCGGTCATCCGACCGGCGCCCACGGCGATGTGGACGAGCCGGCAGGGGCGAGTGGCCACGAAGCCGGTCGCGCTCGGTAGGGTCGCTCCAGGAACGCCGGTTTGGAGCGACCGAAAAATAGGCCGGGTTACGGCAGAAGGCACACTATGGCCGGGTTGCGGCCCATGACAGCGGAGGCGGAGCGCACATGTCCGGTGGTGCGATCGCGGGACTGATCGCGGCGGGGGCGTTCTCCGTGCTCGTCCTGTTCGGCTGCTACGTGTTGTTCAAGCTTGGGAAGATCTTCGACGAGGCGGCCGCGCGGGTTCGCCAGACCGGGTTTGCCATCGACGAGGGCACCGCGCGCGTTCGGCAGGCGGGCACAACCGTGGACGAGGTGAACCTTGCCCTCAGCCACGTGAACAAGGAGCTTGACCGGGTCGACGCGATCACGGCGAATGTGCAGTCGATCTCGACGAACATCTCCTCGCTCACGTCGTTGTTCGCGGCGACGCTCGGTGGTCCGATCGTCCGGGTCGCGGCCTTCACCTACGGGGTCCGGCGGGCGGCGGCCAAGCGGACCCGCGCCGACATCGAGTCGCGGGTGACCGCGGAGATCAGGGCTGACCGCGCGTCCCGGCGGACCGCCCGGCGGGCTGACGCGACCGGTGGCCAGATACCCGGCGCGCAGGTGACCGGGGTGGCTGGTGCGCAGGTGGCTGGCGCCGAGAGCAGGAGCGCGTAATGCCCCGGATGTTCTACATCGCCCTTGGCGCGGCCGCCGGCGTTGTCACCGTCCGGCGGGCCGCCCGCGCGGTGTCCACGCTCACCCCACAGCACCTGGCCGGTTCTTTCGCGCAGTCGGTGCGGGAGTTCGTGACGGACGTCCAGGAGGGCATGGCGGAGCGGGAGGTTGAGCTTCGCCACGCCCTCGGGATCGGCGATGACGACGGCCTCGACGCCCCGGAGGCCCCGGATTCTCCGGACGCTCCGGATGCCCACCTCCGCTGACCTCAGCGGCCCCCAGCCCCGGAGGTCCGGGGGCGTCCGGTGACCCGCCGGACGGGCGTGTGGGTGGGCGTGGACGTGGGCACCGTACGGGTGGGAATCGCCGCCAGCGATCCTGACGCGAGGCTCGCCTTTCCGGTGACGACCTTACGGCGCGATCCCCGGACACACCGCGATCTTGATGAGCTTGCAATTATTATTCGGGATCGTCAGGCGGTGGCGGTCGTCGTGGGCCTGCCGGCGCGGTTGTCCGGTGCTGAGGGGCCAGCGGCGCGCCAGGCGCGCGCCTATGCCGATCTTCTCGCGGCGCGGGTGGCCCCTGTCCCGGTACGGCTCGCCGACGAGCGGATGACCACGGTCGTGGCCCACCGCCGGATGGCTGAACGTGGCATGCGTGCCCGAGCTCGTCGTGGAGTTGTTGATCAGGAGGCAGCGGTGCAGATCCTGCAGTCCGTGCTGGACGCCCCTCCGGACGGAGGTACCGCGGACGCCATATCCCCACCATCCGCTGGCCCATTGGTAGACGATGGCGCTATGCGCGCACCCCAACGCCCTGCGAGACCGAGGTCGGACCGTTCCGCGGACAGCACGTGATCAGCGACGATCTCGACGAGTTGCTGGGCGACGCGCCGAACGGCGGTGCGCCCAGCGGCGTCGGGTCGAACAACCGTCACCGCGGCAGGCGCAACCGGGCCGGCCGGCGACGACCTGCCGCCGTTCCGAAGCTTATCGCGATCCTGGTCGTTGTAGCCGGAATGCTCGGTGGCGGAATTTACGGCGCGGGGAAGGTGATCGGGCGCATCGCGAAGGGCGAGTCGGCCGCTGACTACGCCGGACCAGGTGACGGCTCGGTCATCATCCAGATCCAGGCCGGGTCGACCGCCCGTGATATCGCGCGGGTGCTGGCGTCGGCGGATGTCGTGCGGACCCCGGCTGCCTTCGTCAACGCGGCCGCGGCCGATGAGCGCTCACGGTCGATCCAGCCCGGTTTCTACAAGGTCAAGCAGCGGCTGCGCGCGGTCGACGCGCTCACCGCGCTGCTCGATGCCAGGTCACACGCGCTGTTCCGGCTCACCATCGCCGAGGGCATGACCACCCGGCAGGTGCTCACGGCACTCGCGGACCGTACCGGCCAGCCGCTTTCGGCCCTGGAGGCCGTCGTGAAGAACCCGGGCGAGCTCCAGCTCCCGCCGTATGCCAGCGGGGTTGAGGGCTATCTGTACCCGTTCACCTACGACCTGCAGCCAGGCGCGTCACTGGCGGTCACCGTCAAGATGTTCGTCGACCGTTTCAAGGCGGAGACCGCGTCGCTTGACATCCCGGCCGGCGCGGCCGCGCTGGGCCGTACTCCGCAGGACATCATCACTGTCGCGTCCATCATCGAGCGTGAGGTGAAAAACCCCGATGAGGGGCCGAAGGTCGCGCGGGTCATCTATAACCGGCTCGCCGACACCTCCGGTGCCTTCCGCCGCCTGGATCTCGACTCGACCACCCGGTACGCGCTCGACGAGTACGAGGGCCCGCTGACGCAGGGGCAGCTGAACGCCAGCAACCCCTACAACACCCGCAAGGTGGCCGGTCTGCCTCCCGGTGCCATCGCCAACCCCGGCAGGTGGGCGCTGGAGTCCGCGCTGCATCCGGCCGCGGGGCCGTGGATGTACTTCGTGTCGCTGCCGAAGTCGAATGTGACGATTTTCGCCACCACGGACAAGGAGTGGCAGGAGGCGCTTACCCGCTACCGTTCCGAGGGCGGGTCGTGACCCGTCGGCGGGCCGCCGTCCTTGGCATGCCGGTCGCTCATTCGCTGTCACCGGTTATGCACGCGGCCGCTTATGCCGAGCTCGGGCTCGACTGGGACTACCCGGCCGTCGAGTGTGACGAGGGCGCGCTGGCGCAGGCGCTCCACCGGGTGCGCACGGAGCCGGGCTGGGTGGGCCTGTCGCTCACCATGCCGCTGAAGACGGCCGTCCTGGGGCTGCTCGACACGCTCGACGCCACCGCGGCGCTTCTCGGCGCGGCCAACACGGTCGTCGTCCGCCAGGACCCAGCCGGTACCGCGGCCGCTGGCACACCGGTGCGGCTGGACGGGTTCAACACCGATGTCATGGGCATCGCCCACGCCGTCACCCAGGTTCTCGGTGACGGCGTGGCGCCGAGCAGCCCCCTGATTCTCGGTGCGGGGGGAACCGCTCGGGCCGCCCTCGGCGCGTTGGCCCAGCTCGGTGCCACCCGGGTGGACCTGGTCGCCCGCCGGCCGGCGGCGGCGGCGCCCCTGGTCGACCTCGGTGGCGCGCTCGGGCTCGGCGTCACAGTCCACCGGTGGGGGGCGTCGGGTCCGGGTGTGCGCACGTGTCCGGGCGGGCCGGGTTCGCTCGCGGACGCCGACATCGTCCTTGCGACCACTCCGGCCGGCGCGACCGATGACCTGGCCCAGCGGGCGTGGCCCTCCTCGACGGCGCTGGTCGAGCTGCTGTACCACCCGTGGCCCACCCGGCTGGCCGCCCGTGCGCAGGCCGCCGGAGCGGCGTTGGCCGGCGGCCTGGTCGTGCTCGCGGCCCAGGCGGTGGGGCAGGTCCGGCTCTTCACCGGGGCCGAGGTGGAGGTGGGCCTGCTCCTCGACGCGGGCCGGCGGGCGCTGGCGGCGCGGTCGGCGCCATCTTCGCTGCCGCCCGCTATGCAGGCATCGGCATCGGCATCGGTGTCGGTGTCGGCATCGGTGTCGGTGTCGGCATCGGTGTCGGCCGCGCCCGGCGGCGGGCCACCCCCGTGAACGTGCTGGGAACCGCGTCCAGCATAGTGATCGTCCTTGCCGCGCTGTGTGTCGTCCCGGCGCTTCCCGCGTTGGTGGGCGCCTTCGAGCCGGTCGACGGTGAGCGGATCCGGACGCCGGTGCCCACCGGCTGGTCGCTGGGCGTGCTCACCGGCGTGGTGGTCGCCGCGTTCGCGGCCGCATTAAACGATCATGTCAGTTGGCTGCCGGCATACGCCTATCTGGGGGTGACGGGAGTGCTGCTTGCCGTCATCGACATCAGGGTTCATCGGCTGCCTGACGCGATCACCCTGCCGTCCTATCCGATCCTGGCCGCGCTGTTCGGGCTCGCGGCCGTCGTGGACGGGGACCTGGGACGATGGTGGCGCGGTCTCCTCGCCGCCGCGGTCGTGTCCGTGGTGTCCGCGGGGCTGTGGGCGTTGCCCGGCGCCGGCCTGGGGTTCGGCGACGTGAAGCTGGCCGGCCTGCTCGGCGGCGCCCTCGGGTGGCTTGGCGCCTCGGCCGTCCTCACCGGGTTCGTGGTGGGGATGACGCTGGCCGGGATGTGGGCACTGCTCCTGCTGGTGACCAGGCGCGCCAGCCTGAGCGCGCGCATCGCGTACGGGCCGTTCCTGCTCGCGGGCGCCTTCGTCGCGATCGTCGGTTGGCCCGCGCGGCCATGACCGGCCCGCCCGCCATGACCGGCCCGCCGTCGATGGCCGGCCCGCATGGAAGACTGGGTGCATGCTGCGCTGGTTGACTGCTGGGGAGTCGCACGGCCCGGCCCTGGTGGCAACCATCGAGGGGCTGCCGGCCGGGATAGGGGTATCCAGCACTCAGATCGCCGACGAGCTCGCCCGCCGCCGGCTCGGTCACGGCCGCGGCGCACGGATGAGCTTTGAGCGTGACGAGGTCGAGCTGCTGGGGGGAGTGCGCCACGGCCGCACCCTGGGCGGCCCGGTCAGCGTCGTCGTCCGCAACACCGAGTGGCCCAGGTGGCGTCAGGTCATGGCGCCGGATCCGATCGACAGCGCGGAGCTGGCGGGGCTGGCCCGAAACGCTCCGCTGACCCGTCCGCGGCCTGGTCACGCGGATCTGGCCGGGATGCAGAAGTACGGGTTCGCCGACGCCCGGCCCGTGCTCGAGCGGGCCAGCGCCCGGGAGACCGCGGCGCGCGTCGCCCTCGGGACCGTCGCGAAGGCCCTGCTCCGCCAGGCGTACGGCATTGAGGTCGTCTCCCACGTGGTGGCGATCGGCGGGGTGGCGGTACCGCCCGGCTCGCCAGCACCGCAGCCGATGACCATGGACGTGGTGGACGCCGACCCGGTCCGCTGCGCCGACCCGGCGACGAGCCTGCGGATGGTCGCCGAGATCGACGCCGCCCGCCGGGATGCCGACACCCTCGGTGGGATCGTCGAGGTCCTGGCCTACGGCTGTCCACCCGGGCTGGGCAGCTACGTCCATGGTGATCGTCGCCTTGACGCCCGGATCGCCGGTGAACTCATGGGCATCCAGGCGATCAAGGGGGTGGAGTTCGGTGACGGTTTCGCCACAGCCCGGCGGCGGGGGTCGCAGGCCCACGACGAGATCGAACGGCTGCCCACCGACGGGACGCCGGGCGGGCCGTATCGGGTGCGCCGGGCCAGCGACCGTGCCGGCGGCATCGAGGGCGGGATGACCACCGGCGAGCCGCTGCGGGTCCGGGCGGCCATGAAGCCGATCTCGACGTTGTCCCGGCCGCTGGCCACGATCGACGTCGCCACCGGGGAACAGGCGGTCGCGATCGCGCAGCGTTCGGATGTGTGCGCGGTACCCGCGGCGGGGGTTGTCGCCGAGGCCATGGTCGCGCTCGTGCTCGCCGACGCGGCGGTGGAGAAGTTCGGTGGCGACTCGGTGGCGGAGTCCCGGCGCAACTGTGAGATGTACGTGCAGTCGCTGGTCATCAGGTCGGAGCCGGTATGATCGTCGCTGTCGAGGGCGGACGGCGGCCGCTCGTGGTGCTGGTGGGCCCGCCCGGCTCCGGGAAGACCACGGTGGGGCAGCTGCTCGCGCGGCGGCTCGGTACGAGCTTCCGTGACACGGACACGGATGTGGAGCTGCGGGCCGGGATGCCGGTTGCCGACATCTTCGTCGAGCGCGGTGAGGAGGCGTTCCGTGCGCTGGAACGGGATGCGGTCGCGCGCGCTCTGACCGGGCATGACGGTGTCCTCGCACTGGGTGGTGGCGCGGTGCTGGACGCGGCGACGCGGGCGTCGCTACGCGGCCAGCGGGTCGTCCACCTCGACGTCGGGGTCAGCGACGCGGTGGCGCGGGTGGGGCTCGCCCGGGACCGCCCGCTGCTCGTCGAGGCCCCGCGTACCAGGATCGCGGCGATGCTGCGGGCACGCGCGCCGTTGTATGCCGAAGTCGCGGCTGTGGTGGTGGACACCGCGGGCCGCACACCCGAGGAGGTAGTCGAGTTGGTCGAACAGGCGGTGGTCAGGCCGTGACGGTGGCGCCGGTAACCCGGCTGGAGGTCGCTCCGGACGGCGTGCGGCCGTACGAGGTCGTCGTCGGTGAGGGTCTGCTCGGCGACCTCGCCGATCTGGTGGCCGGGCGGACCCGGGCCGCGGTGATCCATCCGCGGGCGCTGCGGGCGACCGCGGACGCCGTGGTCGCGGACCTGCGGGCGACGGCCACGGTCGAGGCCCACGCGATCGAGGTCCCGGACGGCGAGGAGGCCAAGAAGCTGCGCATCGCCGGCTTCTGCTGGGACGTCCTCGGCCAGGTCGGTTTCACCCGTGACGATGTCGTCATCGGCCTCGGCGGCGGAGCCGCGACCGACCTCGCCGGCTTCGTGGCCGCGTCCTGGCTGCGTGGCGTCGATGTCGTGCAGGTGCCGACCACCGTCCTGGCGATGGTGGACGCGGCGATCGGCGGCAAGACCGGGATCGACATCGATGCCGGCAAGAATCTCGTCGGCGCCTTCCATCACCCCCTAGCCGTGTTGTGTGACCTCGCCACCCTCGCGACCCTGCCCGCGAGCGAGCACGCCTCGGGGCTCGCGGAGGTGGTGAAGGCGGGCTTCATCGCGGACCCGGCCATCCTCGATCTGCTTGACGACGACCCCACGGGCCGGCGCCATCAGCGTGAGCTGCTGGAGCGGTCGATCAGAGTCAAGGCGGGCGTCGTGTCGGCCGATCCGCAGGAGGCCGGCCGGCGGGAGATCCTCAATTACGGGCACACCCTGGGGCATGCCATCGAGAAGGTCGAGGGCTTCAGCTGGCGCCACGGTGCCGCGGTGTCCGTCGGGATGGTCTTCGCCGCTTCCCTGAGCCGGCTCGCGGCGGGCCTGGACGACGCCACCGCTGACCGGCACCGCGAACTGCTCGAACGTATCGGCCTGCCCACGACCTACCGCGCGGACCGCTGGGCGGATCTGCTGGACGCGATGCGGGTGGACAAGAAGAGCCGCGGCCGCCGGCTGCGCTTTGTCGTCCTCGACGCGCTGGCCTGCCCGCGGGTGCTCGACGATCCGGACCCGGCGCTGGTGGTGGCCGCCTTCTCAGAGGTCGCCCGGGAGCTGTCGGAGCTGCCGGCCTCGTCCGGCGCGGGTGGTGGGGCCGGCGGCCCGGCCGTCGATGCTCCGGTGATCGCCGGCCCGGCTCTGGGAGTCCGGTCGTGAAGGCCCAGCCGTGCCGGGTGATGGTGCTCAGCGGCGCGAACCTCGGCCGGCTGGGCCGGCGGGAACCGGCGGTGTACGGCAGCCGTGACTATAACGATCTTGTCGCTGCCTGTCAGCGGCAGGCCGCGGAGCTGGGCCTGGTGGTGGACTGCCGGCAGACCGACGACGAGGCCACGATGCTCGCCTGGCTGCACGAGGCCGCGGACACTGAGGCAGCGGTGGTACTGAACCCGGGGGCATGGTCGCATTACTCCTACGCGCTGCGCGACGCCGCCGCCGAGGTCCGGGGACCGCTGGTAGAGGTGCACCTGAGCCAGACCCATGCCCGGGAGGCCTTCCGGCACCACAGCGTGATCAGCGCGGTGGCGGCCGGGACCATCACCGGGCTGGGCTTCGACTCGTACCTTCTCGCGTTGCGGGCGATCGCCGCCCGCCGGCCGCGCGACGGCGCCTGACACCTCGGCTGGCGGGCGGCTGTTCGGTATGGCTATAGACTCTCCCGAGATCCCCGTCAGTCGAACGGACCAACCTGCTGGTCCGGCTGGAGAGTTGCGCGCAGTGGCGACCACGAATGACCTGAAGAACGGCATGACACTCGACCTCGACGGCACCTTGTGGAGCGTCGTCGGGTTCCAGCACGTCAAGCCCGGGAAGGGCGGGGCGTTTGTCCGGACGACGCTGAAGAACGTCCTGACGGGCAAGGTTGTCGACCGTACGTTCAACGCCGGTGTGAAGGTGGAACTGGCGACCGTCGACCGGCGGGAGATGAGCTTCCTCTACCGCGACGGCGCGGACTTCGTCTTCATGGACAGCGAGTCGTTCGACCAGCTGCCGATCCCGCCCGACGTCGTCGGCGATGCCGCGAACTACATGCTGGAGAACACCACCGCGACGGTGGCGCTGCACGACGGCGCGCCCCTGTACGTGGAGCTCCCGGCGAGCGTCGAGCTGATTATTTCGGAGACCGAGCCGGGGGTGCAGGGCGACCGCTCCACCGGTGGCAACAAGCCCGCGACGCTGGAGACCGGTGCCACCGTCCAGGTCCCCTTGTTCATCACCACCGGTGAGAAGGTCAAGGTCGACACCAGGGATGGCCGTTATCTCGGCCGGGTGACGAGCTGAGCGCCCGGTCGAAGGCTCGCAAGCGTGCTCTCGACATCCTCTACGAGGCCGACATGCGCGGGAACAGCTTCACCGACACGCTTGCCGAGCGTCTCGCGCAGGCCGATCCGCCGGTGCCGGAATACACCGTCAGCCTGGTCCAAGGTGTTGTCGAGCGCCTCGCCGACATCGACGGGATGCTGTCCGACCACGCGCAGGAGTGGACGCTTGAGCGGATGCCGCCGGTCGATCGCAACATCCTGCGGATCGGCGCTCTGGAACTGCTCTGGCGTGAGGACATCCCCGACGGGGTGGCCATCGACGAAGCGGTCGAACTCGCCAAAACGATCTCGACGGAACACTCGCCCGCGTTCGTCAACGGCCTGCTGGCGCGGCTTCTTGATCTTAAGAGCGCCCGGCAGTAGGGGATTGGCTCAAGGAGCGGGGCTGGGGTGCGTGCCCCAGCCCGGTGACGCCGCGCCCGTTGGTGCTGGTCGCTCTCAGCCAGGGTGAAAATCCCGGTCGTGACCGGCGAGATTCGGCCCAGCGCTGATCCGGGCCTGGTCCCGGCCTGGTCCGCCGGATGCCGGGAGCCTCCGGCGGACCACCCTCGCGTTCTGGCGCCTCGGAGCCGGATCGCGCTCCTTGAGCGCCTCCGGCTGAGAGCCTCCGGCCGCGCGAAAGGAACCATGCTCGCGCGGCCTCAGGCACACCCTAGGCGGACTCGCTGATGCTGACTTCCTGATTCTGGTCGGGGCTCAGCACCCCCCACGAGACAAGCTGCTCGGTGAGCTTGCTCGGTGAGGTGTCGTAGATGACGGCGAGAGAACGCAGGTCCTCATAGCGGATCGAGAGCACGCGGCCGTTGTAGTCGCCGCGTTGGCTCTGAATGGTTGCCGCGTAGCGGGCGAGCGGGCCGCCCTGCTCCTTGGGCACCTGGGAAAGACGCTCCAGGTCGAGGACGATGCGCGGCGACTGCTCGAGTGGAGCCACGGTCGAGCCTTCGGGGAGGAGCTCTCCCACCGGGACGCCGTAGAACTCGGCAAGTTCGGACAGGCGTTGCACCGTAACGGCGCGGTCTCCGCGTTCGTAGGAGCCCACGACGACAGCCTTCCACCGCCCGTGCGACTTCTCCTCGACGCCATGAAGCGAGAGCCCCTGCTGGGTGCGTATTGCGCGCAGCCGAGTACCGAGCGCCTTCGCATAGTCGGACATCGGAGTGCCCACTCCCGTCGTGGTCGATCAGTTGGAACCGGGGCTCTTGCCGCCGGTGGTTACCCATAGTAGTCCCGGGCCGGTTGCGGCTCGACACCAGGGGGGTCGTGTTGGCTCTTTCTTTGTACCACTTTCTGTAGTACTCCGATCGCGCTAGGCGCTACGGCTATGGGAACTTCCCCACAAAGGACTGTTCATGCGCGTCGGGTTCTAAGGTTGTAACGTGCAGTGACAATCTAGTGCGTCAAAGAGCGTGCGGTCGTGGTTCCTTTCGCGTACCCGCAGGTCGAAGGGCCTGTGCGGGTGCCTGATACCGTCATCCGAACCGCTCCTTTAAGGGCCGTCCAGTGAGGCGGGGAAGGAGGGACACCGTCATGGCCACAACCGCCACGGGTGGATCCTTGCCCGGTCCGGAGGCATCCGGCCAGGGCACCGTTCGTACCGTCCTCTCCGGCGCGGACATCGGTCGGGTACTCACCCGGATGGCGCATCAGATCCTGGAGAAGACCTCCGGCGGTGCCGGCGTCGTGCTTCTCGGTATCCCCACCCGGGGGGTGCCGCTGGCGCACCGGCTTGCCGCCCGGGTCCGCGCGGTGGAAGGCATCGAGCTCGGGGTGGGTTCGCTCGACCCGACCATGCACCGCGACGATCTGCGGCTTCGGGCGGTCCGCCCGCTCGAGGTCACCGACCTTCCCGACGGGGGGATCGACGGCTCGACGGTGATTCTCGTCGATGACGTCCTGTACTCCGGGCGCACGGTGCGAGCGGCTCTCGACGCGCTGGCCGAGTTCGGCCGGCCCCGGGTGGTGCAACTTGCGGTCCTGGTGGACCGCGGCCACCGGGAACTGCCGATCCGGGCCGACTATGTGGGCAAGAACATGCCGACCTCCCGCCAGGAGGTGGTAGCGGTCCGTCTCGTCGAAACCGACGGCCGTGACGCGGTGATGATTGTTTCGGAAGGGGCGGGTTGATGAACGGCCTCGCCCGCGGGTGGCGGCGGCATTCTCGGCCGGCCCGCGGCGCCCGCACCCGCTGGCGGATGCCGGCCAGGTGGGTCGTGTGATGCGTCATCTGCTTTCCGCGGAAGATCTTGGTCGGGATGACGCCCTGCTCGTGCTCGACACGGCCGAGTACATGGCGACCGTCGCGGACCGGTCGGTCAAGAAACTGCCGACCCTGCGCGGTCGTACGGTGGTCAATCTGTTCTTTGAGGACTCGACCCGGACCCGGACGTCGTTCGAGGTCGCGGCCAAGCGGCTGTCCGCTGATGTAATCAATTTCTCCGCCCGCGGCTCGAGCGTCTCCAAGGGAGAAAGCCTCAAGGACACGGCGCTCACCCTCGAGGCGATGGGCGCGGACGTGGTGGTGTGCCGGCACCCGGCCAGCGGGGCTCCGCGCCGGCTTGCCGGGTGGGTGCGCGGCAGCGTGGTCAACGCCGGGGACGGCACCCATGAGCATCCGACCCAGGCGTTGCTCGACGCGTTCACCATCCGGCGCCGGCTCGGTCGTCTCGACGGCCTGTCCGTCACAATCGTCGGCGACATCCTGCACTCCCGGGTGGCCCGGTCCAACATGTGGCTGCTGTCGACCCTGGGAGCGGCCGTGACGGTGGTCGCCCCGCCCACGCTGGTGCCCGTCGGGATCGAGCGATGGCCGGTCACGGTCTCCTACGATCTGGACGCGGTGCTGCCCAAAAGCGATGTCGTCATCGTGCTGCGGGTCCAGCGGGAGCGGATGACGGCGGCGTTCTTCCCCACGGAGCGGGAGTACACCCGCCGGTACGGCCTGGACGCCGACCGGCTCGCGGCCATGCCGGCGTCCGCGCTGGTGATGCATCCGGGGCCGATGGTGCGTGGCATGGAGATCGCCTCGGATGTGGCCGACTCGACCCGCTCGACAGCGGTCGAGCAGGTCGCCAACGGCGTAAGCGTGCGGATGGCTGTTCTGTACCTGCTGTTGGGCGGTACCAGGGAGGTGGCATGACTGTGCTCTCGGTGGTCTGTGCCGCCGCACTCCCTACGATGTTCGTTCTGGAGGCCGCTTCATGACGCAACGCGTTGACGCCGCCGTGCGAGATCCGGTGGACAGCGGCGGACGCTGGCTCCTGCGCGGTGTCCGGCCGCTCGGTGGGGCCGCGGTGGACATGCTCCTGGATGGCCCGGTGCTGGCCGAGATCGGGCCGGCCCTGTCCGCGCCCGGCGCGACCGTCCTCGACGCGGACGGTCTGATCGCGTTGCCTGGGCTGGTGGACCTGCACACCCATCTGCGCGAACCGGGCCGGGAGGATGCCGAGACCGTCGCCTCGGGCACCCGGGCGGCGGCACTGGGTGGTTTCACCACCGTGTTCGCGATGGCCAACACCGAGCCGGTCGCGGACACCGCCGGGGTGGTGGAGCAGGTGTGGCGGCTCGGCCGGACCGCCGGGCACTGTGATGTGCGCCCGGTCGGCGCGGTCACCGAGGGGCTGCACGGTGCCCGGCTCGCCGAGCTGGGCGCGATGGCCTCATCGGCGGCGGCCGTCCGGGTGTTCTCCGACGACGGCAACTGTGTGTCCGACGCGGTGCTCATGCGCCGGGCGCTGGAGTACGTCAAGGCCTTTGACGGGGTGATCGCCCAGCACGCTCAAGAACCCCGGCTGACCGAGAACGCGCAGCTGAACGAGGGCGTCGTGTCGGCACGGCTCGGCCTGCCCGGGTGGCCGGCCGCCGCCGAGGAGGCGATCATCGCCCGGGACGCGCTGCTGGCCGGGCATGTGGGCTCGCGGCTGCATGTCTGTCACGTCTCGACCGCGGGCTCGGTGGAGATCCTGCGCTGGGCGAAGTCCAAGGGCTGGCGGGTCACGGCCGAGGTCACCCCGCACCATCTGCTGCTCACCGACGACCTGGCCGCCTCCTACGACCCGGTCTACAAGGTCAACCCACCGCTGCGGACCGCCGCCGACGTCGAGGCACTGCGCGCCGGGCTGGCCGACGGCACCATTGACTGCATCGCGACCGATCACGCTCCCCACGCCCCGCAGGACAAGGAAACGGAGTGGGCCGCCGCCCGTCCCGGCATGGTCGGCCTGGAGACCGCGCTGTCGATCGCGATCATGGTCATGGTGGAGCCAGGGCTGCTGGACTGGGCCGGGCTCGCCGACCGGATGGCGGGCGCCCCGAGCCGGATCGGCGGCCTGCCCCAGGCGTCGCGGGACGTGGCCGCGGCGCTGCGCCCAGGCGCCGTGGCGAACGTCGTCCTGCTTGATCCGGCGGCCCGCTGGACGGTGGATCCGCACGCGTTCGCCAGCCGCAGTCGCAACACCCCCTACGCCGGCCGCAGCCTGCCTGGACGTGTCCAGGCCACATTCTTGCGGGGGCGTCCCACCGTGCTTGACGGGAAGATCGTATGACCGACCATCTCACCTTCGCCGCTTCGCTCGTCACCGTCGCCGACGGTCTTGCCGGTACGGCGCCGCAACGCGGTCCCGACCGCCTGGGCCTGCATCTGGTGTTCGCCCTGGGCTGTCTGCTGCTGTTCGTGGCCGCGGTCGGCGGGATGCGCCGGACCTGGCGTCACCGCGCTGAGCGGCAGGAGGAGGACCTCCCCGATCTGCCCGTGGTCCCCGGCCAGACAGGTACCGTTCTCACCGCGCCGCTCAAGGGCCTCTACCTGGGGACGGTCGATGCCGGGCACTGGCTCGACCGCATCACCGCCCGGGGGCTCGGCGGGCGCGCGGACGCGTACGTGACCGTCTACGAGCACGGGATCCAGGTGGACCGCACGGGCAGCGAGCCGTTCTGGATCCCGCGGGATGCCGTCCGCGGCGCTCGGCTGGAACGGGCACACGCCGGCAAGGTCGCCGGTGCCGGGCGCATCATCGTTTTGGCCTGGTCGTTCGGCGGTCATGAGCTGGAGACCGGCCTGCGCGGGGACGACCGGGCGCGCCAGCCCAAGGTGGTGCGCGCGGTGCACGGCCTGATCGGGCCGGCCCCAGGGCCCACCGACGGCGAGGTCACCAGGCCGCGGCCGGTGGGCCGGGCGGTGTCACGGCTGCGTCCGCGAACGGCCGGCCAGGGGCCGGAGAGCACTCGCCCGGTCCCGCCGGTACCGCCCGCGGCCGGTGATGGCGTGCCACCGGCCCGCTCACCCGGCGCGCTGGGTAACAGCCCACCGGTGCTCGGCCCCGCCACCGTGCCGGGTGCGTCCCGGCCGGCGGGCACCTCCCCGATACCCGTCGTGACCCGCGCGCCCCGCTCCACTGACTCTCCCGGGTCACGCGGTGGGCCGGGAGGCGCCTACCCACCGGGCTCCCGGCCCGGCCCGGCCGGTACCGGTAAGGACGGCTCGGGGTACTCCGCCAACGCGGCCCAGGTTGATCCCCTCACGTCCCCGCTGGGGGACGTCGTCCGGAAGATGAAAAAGGACATCTGGTGAGCGTGGGCGGGAGCGAGAGCGAGAGCGCGTCGAATGACGCGGAGAGCGGGCCGTCGCGGCGGACCGCCAGCGCGGTGAACTGGGACGAGGCGGGTCTTCCTGGCGGCGTGGGCGATCCGGCGCGGCCGGCGGCGCTCGAGGACGGGAGCGCCGGGCCCCGGACCCACGCGGTACGCCTGATGCTTGAGGACGGGCGCGGTTTCGTCGGTGAGGCCTTCGGCGCGGTGGGGGAGGCCTTCGGCGAGATCGTCTTCGCCACCGGCATGACCGGCTACCAGGAAACGCTGACCGACCCGTCGTACCACCGCCAGATCGTGGTCATGACCGCGCCACACATCGGCAACACCGGCATGAACGACGATGACGACGAGTCATCGAAGATCCATGTTGCCGGGCTCGTGGTTCGTGACCCAAGCCGGATCGCCTCCAACTGGCGGTCACGCCGCACTCTGGACGACGCGCTGGTGGCCGCCGCAGTGGTGGGCATCAGCGGTGTCGACACCCGGGCGCTCACCCGCCATCTGCGGGAACGCGGCGTGATGCGGTGCGGGATCGCCGATGCCGGGCAGGACGCGGGCGCCCTGCTTGAGTCGGTGCGCGCGAGCCCACGCATGGCCGGCGCGGACCTGGCGCCGGAGGTCAGCACCCGGGAACCATACGTGGTGCAGGCCGCGACCGGTACGCCGATGTTCCGGGTTGCCGCGCTCGATCTGGGCATGAAGCGGTCGACGCCGTTGGCGCTGTCCGCGCTCGGGTGCCAGACGCACGTCCTGCCGGCCCGCGCCGGTGGCGAGGCCCTGCTCAACCTCGCCCCGGACGGGGTGTTCCTGTCCAACGGCCCAGGCGATCCCTCGACCGCGGACTACGCGGTCCAGGCCGTGCGCCGGGTGCTCGACGCCGGGATCCCGGTCTTCGGGATCTGCTTCGGCAACCAGGTGCTCGCTCGGGCGCTGGGTTTCGACACCTACAAGCTGGCCTACGGCCACCGCGGGGTGAACCAGCCGGTTGCCGACACCGCGACCGGACGGATCTCGGTGACCAGCCACAACCACGGCTTTGCCGTCAGGGCGCCGCGTGACCGCGTCACCGACACGCCCTACGGGCGGGTCGAGGTCAGCCATGTGGCGCTCAACGACGGTGTGGTGGAGGGCATCGCCTGCCTGGACGTGCCCGCCTTCAGCGTGCAGTTCCATCCGGAGGCGGCGCCCGGCCCCCACGACGCCCACGATCTGTTCGAGCGGTTCCGCGATCTGATGGCGGCTTCCCGGTGAGCGCCGGCGCAGGATACAGCGGGCCGGATACTCCCGCGCAGGCGTACGCGCGGGGATGCCGATGGGAGGTCAGGCACTGATGCCGCGGCGAGAAGATCTGAGCAGCGTGTTGGTCATCGGGTCCGGGCCGATCGTTATTGGCCAGGCCTGCGAGTTCGACTACTCCGGTACCCAGGCCTGCCGGGTGCTGCGCGCGGAAGGCCTGCGGGTGGTGCTGGTCAACAGCAATCCTGCCACGATCATGACCGACCCGGACCTGGCGGACGCCACCTATGTCGAGCCGATCACGCCGGACATGATTACAAAGATCATCGATCGGGAGCGGCCCGACGCGCTGCTCGCGACGATGGGCGGCCAGACCGCGCTGAACGCCGCGGTCGCGCTGCACGACTCCGGTGTCCTCGACCGGTACGGCATCCGCCTGATCGGCGCGAACATCGACGCGATCCGGGCGGGGGAGGACCGCCAGGCGTTCAAGGACATCGTCGCGTCGGTCGGTGGTGAGACCGCGCGCAGCGCCATCTGCACGACGACCCAGCAGTGCCTCGACGCCGCCGAGGAGTTCTCCTACCCGGTTGTGGTACGCCCGAGCTTCACCCTCGGCGGCGCCGGCAGCGGTTTCGCGCACGACGCCGGTGAACTTCGCCGGATGGCCGCGGACGGCATCACCGCGAGCCCGTCGTCGGAGGTGCTCGTCGAGGAGTCCGTCCTCGGCTGGAAGGAGTTCGAGCTCGAGCTGATGCGCGACCGCGCCGACAACGTGGTTGTGGTCTGCTCGATCGAGAACATCGACCCGATGGGCGTGCACACCGGCGACTCGGTGACAGTGGCACCGGCCATGACGCTGACCGACCGGGAGTACCAGCGGATGCGGAACATGGCCATCGCGGTCATGCGTGCCGTGGGTGTCGACGCGGGCGGCTGCAACATCCAGTTCGCGGTGGACCCGGCCACCGGGCGGCTCGTCGTGATCGAGATGAATCCCCGGGTGTCCCGGTCATCAGCCCTGGCGTCGAAGGCCACCGGATACCCGATCGCGAAGATATCGGCGAAGCTCGCGCTCGGGTACACCCTTGACGAGATCCCCAACGACATCACCCGCACCACACCGGCGGCGTTCGAGCCGGCGCTGGACTACGTGGTGGTGAAGGCACCCCGGTTCGCCTTCGAGAAGTTCCCCGGCGCGGACCCGACACTGACGACCACGATGAAGTCGGTCGGTGAGGCCATGGGGGTGGGGCGAAGCTTCGGGGAGGCGCTGCAGAAGGCCCTGCGGTCGTTGGAGCAGCCCAGCGCGGTGTTCTCCTTCGCCGGTGACGAGCCCGCGACCGTCGATGAGCTGCTGGGCCGTGCCCGCGTCCCGCATGACGGGCGGCTGCGCACGGTGCAGCGGGCGCTGCGCGCCGGCGCGGACCCGGCCCAGGTCACCGAGGCGACCGGCATAGATCCCTGGTTTGTCGAACAGATCGCCAACCTCAACGAGATCGCCGAGACCATCAGCCGCGACTCCGCCGGGATCCTGCGGGCCAAGCGCGCGGGGTTCTCCGACGCGCAGCTCGCCGAGATCCTCGGGACCAAGGAGGATGTGGTCCGCACGTTCCGGCACCGCGCCGGCATCCGGCCGGTCTACAAGACGGTCGACACCTGCGCGGCCGAGTTCGCCTCGGCCACGCCCTACCACTACTCGTCCTATGATTCCGAGACCGAGATCGTCGCCAGCGACCGGCCGCGGGTCATCGTCCTGGGCAGCGGGCCGAACCGGATCGGGCAGGGCATCGAGTTCGACTATGCCTGCTGTCACGCGGTGATGTCGCTGTCGGCGGCCGGTTATGAGACGATCATGATCAACTGTAATCCGGAGACGGTGTCCACCGACTACGACACCGCCGACCGGCTCTACGTGGAGCCGCTCACCGTCGAGGACGTCCTGGAGGTCGTCCACGCCGAGCGGCAGGCCGGCCCGCTGGTCGGCGTGATCGTCCAGCTTGGCGGCCAGACTCCGCTGGGCATCGCGGCATCGCTTGCCGCCGCTGGCGTCCCGATCGTCGGGACGGCACCGCGCGCGATCCACCTGGCCGAGGATCGTGGCCTGTTCGGCCGTGTGCTCGCCCGAGCCGGGCTGCCCTCGCCGCTGCACGGCGTGGCGACGTCCTATGCCGAGGCTCGGACGGTGGCTGACCGGGTCGGCTACCCGGTGCTGGTGCGGCCGTCCTATGTGCTCGGCGGGCGCGGCATGGAGATTGTCTACGACGACCAGATGCTGCGCTCCTACATCGAGCGGGCGACCGAGATCTCCCCCGAGCATCCGGTACTGGTCGACCGTTTCCTCGACGACGCCGTCGAGATCGACGTGGACGCCCTCTACGACGGCACGGATCTGTACCTGGGCGGCGTGATGGAGCACATCGAGGAGGCGGGGGTCCACTCCGGGGACTCGGCGTGCGCCCTGCCACCGATCACGCTGGGCCGTGCCGACCTGGAGCGGATTCGTGAGTCCACCCGGCTGATCGCGGACGGAGTCGGGGTGCGGGGCCTGCTCAACGTCCAGTACGCGATGCAGTCCGACGTCCTGTATGTCCTGGAGGCCAATCCGAGAGCGTCGCGCACCGTCCCCTTCGTGTCGAAGGCGACGGCCGTGCCGCTGGCGAAGGCCGCGGCCCGGGTGATGGTCGGCGCGACCATCGCCGAGCTGCGCGCGGAGGGGCTCTTGCCGCCGCACGGCGACGGCGCGACGCTGCCGATGGACTCCCACATCGCGGTGAAGGAGGCGGTGCTGCCCTTCGGCCGGTTCCGGGACGCCAGCGGCCACGGGGTGGACACCGTGCTCGGGCCGGAGATGAAGTCCACCGGTGAGGTCATGGGGATCGACGCGGGCTTTGGCACCGCCTACGCCAAGTCGCAGGCCGCGGCTTACGCGTCGCTGCCCACCTACGGCCGGGTGTTCGTCTCGGTGGCCAACCGGGACAAGCGCGCGATGATTTTTCCGATCAAGCGGCTCGCGGACCTCGGGTTCGTGGTCTATGCCACCGAGGGAACCGCGGAGGTGCTGCGCCGCAACGGAGTGAAGGCGGTTGTGCTCGGAAAGCACTCGGCGCCGGACTCCGGCCTGACCGACTGCGTTGAAATGATCAATTCGGGGCAGATCAACCTTGTGATCAACACGCCGTGCGGTGTCGGCCCGCGGCTGGACGGATACGAGATCCGGACGGCGTGTGTGACGACCGGCGTGCCCTGCATCACCACCATCCAGGGCGCGGCCGCCTGCGTGCAGGGTATCGAGGCCCTGGTACGCGGCGAGATCGGGGTGATGCCGCTGCAGAGCTTCCATGCGGACCTGCACGCCGCCTGGTCCGATCGGGATCGGTCCGGCGGCTCCGATGGTGCCGCCGCCCGCCACCGCGTCCCCGCCGGCCTTCAGCCCATGGCTGCCCGGCCCGCTGACGCCCATGCCCACGGCGACCAGGGGGCGACCGGCCAAGCCACGACGGCCACGACGACGGCCACAACGACCGGGCGGACGGGCTGACAGGGCTGCCGGGGACCGCGGGCCTGACGGGGGTGGTGAGATGACGGGTCTGCCGGGGGCACGACTGGCCGCCTGGACGTCGCGGCCGCCGCTGGCGGTCGCGCTGGACGTGCCCGACGGGCCGCGGGCGCTGCGGCTGGCCCGCGCGGTGGCACCGCACGTCGCCGTTGTGAAAGTCGGTCTGGAACTGTTCTGCCGTGAGGGACCCGGCATCGTGACCGCCCTGTGGGACGTGGTCGGGGGTGATCCAGGGCCGGCCGAACGGGACCGGATCGGTCTTTTCCTCGACCTCAAGCTGCATGATATCCCCCACACGGTGGCTGGGGCGATGCGGTCAGTAGCTCCGCTCGCCCCCCGGTACGTAACCGTGCATGCGGCCGGAGGCGCGGCGATGGTGCGGGCGGCCGTTGACGCCGCGCCGGATGTCGAGGTCGCCGCGGTCACCGTGCTGACCTCCCTGGGCGCTGCCGACCTCGCCTCGGCCGGCTACGGCGAGCCGCCCGCCGACGTCGTCCGCCGCCTTGCGGCACTGGCTGTCGCCGCTGGCGCGCGGGCCGTGGTGTGCAGCCCGCGTGAGGTGTCAGGGGTGCGCGCGGAGGTCGGAAACGGTGTGACTCTTATCACTCCTGGAGTTCGAGCGCAAGGCATGAATCTCGACGATCAGGCGCGTATCGCAACGCCCGCGGCGGCGCTGGGAGCGGGTTCCGACCTTCTTGTGGTGGGGCGCCCGATCATTACATCGAGTGATCCAGGGGCTGCCGCGGCTCGGTTTGTGACCGGTAGTTGACACCGTCACGGTGCCGCTGACCTGGTGTGACGTCACACAGGCCCCGGTTGGGACATCTCGAGGCGATCTGCCCGGTACGGTGGGTCCGCGAGCGACCGAAAGCAAACAGTACGGCGCGGGCAACGCGATTCATCCGGACATCCGGGCACGGTCTTGTGGACAATAGTCCGTGGATGTACCCGTGCTACCGACTGGACCGAGACGCCCGTTACTCGCTAGTTTGCGCGGCGCCGCGATCACCCGAAAGAAGGAGGCGTACCCGTGCCCCTGCCGCCCCTGACGCCCGAGCAGAGGGCTGCTGCCCTCGAGAAAGCTGCGTTGGCGCGTAAGCAGCGTGCAGAACTCAAGGAGCGGCTCAAGAAGGCGGAAGTGTCACTCGCGTCCGTCCTTGAGAGAGCCAACACCGATGAGGTCATTGGAAAGATGAAGGTGGCTGCTGTTCTCGAATCCCTGCCCGGCGTCGGTCGTGTCCGCGCCACCAGGATCATGGAGCGGCTCGCGATCAGCGACAGCCGTCGGCTGCGAGGCCTTGGCGCCAAACAGCGTGCCGCGCTGGTTCAGGAGTTCACCAGCTCCTGAGCACTGCCAGCGTTCGGCGAGGGTGTGCCGCACATCCTCCGTCGTGGGTTCGGTGCGGTGTCCCGGTAATGGTGGAACCTCGCGCCGCCGGGCCGCCGTACCGGCTGTTTTCCGGCCTTTGGCTGGGGTGCACAGTTGAGGAAGAACCCCATCATGGATGGCCTGACTAACCAGGTAAGTCAACCAACTCGACAGGGCACCCGATGGAAGCGCCGGTGACGATCGGGGCTTCGGCGGTGTGAAAGTGCGTAGGCGTGCGCCCTTTGGCCACGACACCGGCGGCCAAAGAGTATGTGATCTTGTTTTTTTCGCATGCTCGGAGGCCTTGAGGATGACTAAGAGCGCCCGAGGATAGGGCGTTCGATCAGTGAGCGGCTCATCCGCGCCCGATCCGGCAAGACGGCGGAGGAAGGCGCCCTGGGACTGGGCGCCGACTGACGACAACGTGGCCGGGCGGGATGCGGGGAGCCGCGAGCCGGACAGTCCTATCCTCGGGCGCTCTAAGGTGTGTTGATGCGGCTCACTGTTCTGTCTGGCCCCTCGGGCGTCGGGAAGGGAACCGTCGTCGCCGAGGTGCGCCGGCGTCATCCTGAGGTCTGGGTTTCGGTCAGCTGTACGACACGCGCCCCCCGGCCGGGTGAGACCGAGGGGGTGGAGTATCGCTTTGTCGACGCCGAGGAGTTCGCGTTAATGGTCAAGACAGGCGAGCTGCTGGAGCATGCGATGTTCGCGGGGCATGCGTACGGGACGCCGCGCGCGCCGTTGGAGGCGCGGCTGGCCGAAGGGGTGCCCTGCCTGCTGGAGATCGAGCTGCAGGGCGCCCGCCAGGTGCGTTCGACGATGGCCGGCTCCCGCTTTGTCTTCCTCGCCCCGCCATCCTGGGAGGAGCTGGTCCGCCGGCTCGTCGGCCGGGGCACGGAGCCGCCGGAAGTGATCAGGCGGCGGCTCGACCGGGCACGCATCGAGCTCGCCGCCGAAGCGGAGTTCGACGAGGTCGTCGTCAACGACGACGTGACGGCGGCAGCGGCCCGCCTGGTGTTCTTGACAGCCATGAGCTGACGCCTGTCAACCGGCGGCCGGAGGACTGTTCTACGCTGGGGGCATTACCGTTGTGAACCGAGGCCTACGGGGCCGCCGCGAACCGCGCCCAACCGGTTCTCCACCGCCCTGGCCACATCCGATCATGATGGCGGCTCGCCGTGAGCTGGCCGCCCCCGCGTTTTCCGGAAGGACACCGTGTCCGGCACTGTCGCACAGCCTGAAGGCATCACCAACCCACCGATCGACGAGCTCCTGGAGGCGACCGACTCCAAGTACAGCTTGGTGATCTACGCCGCGAAGCGGGCCCGCCAGATCAACGCCTACTACTCGCAGCTGGGCGAGGGCCTGCTGGAGTATGTCGGTCCGCTGGTGGAGACGGCCAGCGCGCAGGAGAAGCCGCTGTCCATCGCGCTGCGTGAGATCAACGCCGGTCTGCTGACGCACGAGACCGTCAGCGAGCCGTTGCCACCGGTCTCCTGAGCGGCCTGGAGCCGGGCGCGCCTCCGGTGCCGGCCGCGTCGCCCGCGCGTCGCCCGCGCGTCGTGCTGGGGGTGGCCGGCGGGATCGCGGCCTACAAGGCGGTCGAGGTACTTCGCCAGCTGACCGAATCCGGGCATGACGTCCGGGTCGTACCGACCGACTCGGCGCTGCGGTTCGTCGGTGAGCCGACCTGGGCGGCGCTGTCCGGCCATCCGGTGTCGACCGGCGTGTGGGCCGGCGCGGCCGAGGTGGCGCACGTGTCACTGGGACGCGAGGCCGATCTCGTCCTGGTTGTCCCGGCCACGGCTGACCTTCTCGCGCGCGCCGCGACCGGGCGCGCGGACGATCTGCTCACCGCCACCCTGCTCACGGCGCGCTGTCCGGTCGTGTTCGCGCCGGCGATGCACACCGAGATGTGGGAGCACCCGGCGACCCGGGCCAATGTGGGGACGCTTCGGGCGCGGGGCTGCGTGGTCATTGATCCGGCGGTCGGCCGGCTGACCGGCGCGGACTCCGGGGCCGGCCGGCTCCCGGCACCGGCGGAGATCGCGTCGCTGGCGCGGGCGGTGCTGGCGCGGGCAGGATCAGCCGCCAACGCCAACGCCAACGCCAACGCCAACGCCAACGGTACGGGCCCGGCAGCCGGGCTGATGCCGGACCTGACCGGGTACCGGTTCGTGATCAGCGCCGGTGGTACTCGCGAGCATCTGGACCCGGTCCGTTTCCTCGGCAACTCCTCAAGCGGTCGCCAGGGCTACGCGTTGGCCAGAGCGGCGCTCTCCCGGGGCGCGCGGGTTGTCGTGGTGGCGGCCAACGTGGCTCTTCCGGAGGTGGCGGGAGCCCACACCGTCCGAGTGGTCTCGGCCGCGCAGCTGCGGGCCGCCGTGCACGCGGAGGCGGCAACGGCCCACGTGGTCATCATGGCGGCGGCGGTCGCCGATTTCCGGCCCGTCACCCGGGCGGCCCATAAGATCAAGAAATCGGATGGCGACCCGGAACCCGTCGCGCTGGTCCGTAACCCGGACATCCTGGCCGAACTGGTTGCCGCGCGCCAGCCGGGTCAGCTGCTCGTCGGTTTTGCCGCGGAGACCGGCGGGCCAGGGGCTGATCTTCTCGATCTCGGCCGGGAAAAACTCGCCCGTAAGGGAGCCGACCTGCTCGTGGTCAATCAGGTCGGTGACGGGCTCGGGTTCGAGGTCGAGGACAACGCGGCGGTGGTGCTCGGCTCGGACGGCACCGAGACGGTGATCGGACGAACCAGTAAGGATCTTCTTTCGCACCGGGTGCTCGACCTGGTCACGGCTCGACTCGCGCCCGCGGATGGCTCCGTTATCGCTGTATCCGACAGTACCCGTCGGTAGACTTCGTCGGAATCGACTGGATCTCCCAGGGGGTCAGAACGTGGCGATGCGCCTGTTTACTTCCGAGTCCGTTACCGAGGGGCATCCGGACAAGATCGCTGACCAGATCAGTGACTCCATCCTCGATGCGATGATTAAGGATGACCCGTACAGCCGCGTCGCGGTCGAAACAATGATCACGACTGGTCAGGTCCATGTCGCGGGCGAGGTCACCACAGACACCTATGTGGATATCGCGGCTGTTGTCCGGGAGCGTGTTCTCGAGATCGGCTATGACTCGTCCAAGAAGGGTTTTGACGGCGCTTCCTGCGGCGTCAGCGTGTCGATCGGCTCGCAGTCGCCCGATATCGCCCAGGGCGTCGACACCGCTCACGAGACTCGGATCGGCGGCTCGAGCGACGACGAGCTGGACAGGCAGGGTGCCGGCGACCAGGGACTGATGTTCGGCTTCGCCTGTGACGAGACGCCTGAGCTGATGCCGATGCCACTCGCGCTGGCGCACCGGCTCGCCCGCCGCCTTGCCGCCGTCCGCAAGGACGGCAAGGTCGGCTACCTGCGTCCAGACGGCAAGACCCAGGTCACCATCGAATACTCGGCCGGTCGCCCGGTCCGGCTGGACACTGTGGTCGTCTCCACCCAGCACGCGGCCGATATTGATCTTGAAACCCTGCTCGCGCCGGACATCGCCGAGTATGTCGTCGCCCCGGAGCTGGCCGCGCTTGAGATCACCACGGCGGGGCACCGATTGCTGGTGAACCCGACTGGCCGGTTCGAGGTGGGTGGTCCCATGGGAGACGCCGGTCTCACCGGACGTAAGATCATCGTTGACACCTATGGTGGTATGGCCCGCCATGGCGGTGGCGCGTTCTCCGGCAAGGATCCGTCCAAGGTCGACCGCTCGGCCGCGTACGCGATGCGCTGGGTCGCCAAGAACGTGGTCGCCGCCGGGCTCGCCCGCCGCTGCGAGGTCCAGGTGGCCTATGCCATCGGCAAGGCACAGCCGGTCGGCCTGTTCGTCGAGACCTTCGGGACCGGCACAGTGCCTGACGAACAGATCCAGGACGCTGTGACGACCGTGTTCGACCTCCGGCCGGCCGCGATCATCAGGGACCTGGACCTGCTGCGGCCCATCTACACCCAGACCGCCGCCTACGGTCACTTCGGCCGTCCGGAGCTCGACTTCACCTGGGAGTCGACATCGCGCGCGGACAACCTGGCGGCAGCAGTCCGCGGTTAGCGCGTGCCCGATGGATGGTGGTTGATGTGGGCGCAGGTCCGCGCCATCGACGATCCATCAGGCCCACCTGAGAGCGACCGGCAGCAGGGGAGGACGCGGCATCGCGTTGCGGGTGCGCCCTGCGCGTCGCTCGCGTCATCGCTCCCATCCATCGACGACGCTGTCGCTCCCGGCCGGGGCCGGTCAGCCGGCCGGGAGCGCCGACGGCCAGCCGTCCTGCAGATAGGCGGTGTGTCCGGTGCGCAGCGCGTCCACGCAGGCGCGGATGCGCCGGGCCACCCGCGGAAGAAGGAGCCGCTCCCACTCCACAGGGCCGCACAGCTGCCAGGCGGTCAGCTCGTCGGGTGGGAGCCGCAGGCTGCGTTCGGCGTCGGAGGCGGTCAGCGGCCCGCCGTCGAAGACGAAGTGCACCAGCGGCGGCCGTCCGTCCCGCTGAGCGGGCACCCAGTCGACGCCCAGCAGCCGGCCAGGGCGCAGCTCCAGTCCGACTTCCTCCCGGACTTCCCGCCGGGCGGTCTCCCACGGGTATTCGCCCGGGTCCATGGCTCCCCCCGGGAGCAGCCAGGTGTCGGTGCGGTAGGAGGGCTGGACGAGCAGAACCCGGCCGGCCGGGTCGTGGAAGAACGCGCCGGCCGCCTGCTCGATCAGGTGAGCCTGGCGGACACCGCCGGCAAGGCGGGTCGACGAGTTGTCCGGCGGGATGGCCCAGCGCCTGATGATCGCCCGGGCCATCATGCACCAGCCTGAGGTGCTGTTCCTCGACGAGCCGACCACCGGCCTGGACCCGCAGAGCCGCCTGTCCGTCCACGACATCATCACCGGCCTGCAGGCGGCCGGGCAGACGATCATGCTCATCACCCACGACATGGCCGAGGCCGACGCGCTCGCCGACCGGATCGCGATCATCGACCACGGCCGGCTACTGACCCTGGACACCCCGACCAGACTCAAGCGATCAATCCGCGGTGGCACCGTCGTCACTGTCACCGCCGACGGCCCCGACCCGGCTGAGCTGGCCGCGGCGCTCGTAGCGAACGTGCCCGCCACCCGCGACGCCCGCCCGCTCGGCGGCACCGTCATGCTCACCGTCGATGACGGCCAGCCGGTTCTCCCCGCCGTCCTCGCCGCGGCCGACGCCTGCCACGCCCGGTTGCGTGAGGTTCGCGTCGACCCTCCGTCCCTGGAATCGGTCTTCATCCAGTTCACCGGCAAGGAACTCCGCGAGTCATGACTATTCCCGCAGCCCACACGCCACGATCCCCGGCGCTGGCGGCATTCGCCGCGCTGCTCGCCCGCGACCTGACCGTGCTCCGCAGACAGCCCGCCGACTTCATTACCCGCACCATCGTCCAGCCCCTGGGTCCAAGGCCTGGCCCTCGCCGACCCCCGCACCTACGCCAGCGAAGGACTCCGCGCAGCCGTCACCAACCAGCCCCACCTCAGCCTCCTGATCGTCTACCCCGTTCTGACCACCGCCACGGGCCTCCTCCTCTGGCAGGCCACCCGCCTCTTCACCCGCCGCGCCATCAGCTGACGACCCGCCCATAAATAGGCAGTGTTGCATCTGATGCAACATTCGGCAGTTTCTGTGATTGCGCTGCGGCAGTGCGTTTCGCGCCCGCCCGGTCCGCCGGAGCGCTCAGCTTCCAGCCGCCTGAGCTGCGGTGATGGGTCGGTTGTTGCATTGGGTGACGCGATGTTGCATCGAGTTCTGTCGGCGCACCGCCGGTCCCGGAGCTGGCCGTCGCCAGCTGGCTCGAACAGCAGGGGATGACGCTCACCGGCGACGTCCCACGGGCCGGCCCCGGGCCGGCCGAGGTCCCCGACGACATCGTCGCCTGATCTGCCAGCACCACCAGCAGAACCGACCAGGGCCGCCAAAGGGCTGCAGGAGCCGGCCGCCCGCGATGCCGAGAAGCACCGGATCGGTCCCAGATCATGACTATCCCAAGGGGTAGAACCGATCACGTCGGCACTACGGCGCGAGACGCGTTACTGGTCCGTGGGGCGGTAGAAGGTCCGTCGTCCCCGTCCGCCTTCCTGCATGACCAGGCCGCGGTCGCGTAGCGCGCGGAGGATTCTGCGAACATACTGGGCGGTCACGTTGAGCTCGGCCGCCAGGTCGTTCGCGGTCTCGATGCCGTCATGGATCGCATCGAGTACCCGCTGCTCGGCGTGAGTGAGGACCGGTCTGGTCGGGCTCTGATGGAGAACCGCGGTGAACCGGATGCCGTTGTCGATGTAGTGCGCCGGCGGCAGGCCCTGGGCTGCGAGCGCCTCCGTGATCGTGGGGATTCCGGTCGCCAGCGCTTCGATGACCCGGGCGCCGGTCTTCGGGGACCGCACATATTGGCAGATATCGACAAGACGGGCGTTGCGCGCCGAGGTCACGTAGTCGCGGCCCAGCCGATCGACGGTGATTCCGTATAGCCCGCCGGGGTTCGCCACCACGAGGCGATCCCGGCGCAGTCGCACCTCGATGGCGATGCCGGCGGACCAATGATCGAGATCCCGGTGGACTAGTGCGTTCGCGACCAGCTCCCGGAAGGCGATGAGTGGATAGACGGGCCGGTCGTGCACGGTGCCATCGGACAGGGAGACGATCGTGGTGTCGAAGGTGCGCCCGGCCCATTCCAATGCGGCATCGAGCATCCGGGGGATGGCGCCACTCATGGAGGCCTGGCTGCGTGCGCGCGTCCCCGCGGGATCGGACGGCAGCGGGTCGGCCGCTGCCCGGATGGAGTAGCGCGGGAACCACTGCTGCGGATGCACGCCAAGCGCGAGCAGGCCGGCGACCGTCGGCTGTCCGCCATCGACGGTCACGCCGGCACGGCGGAGGAGCTCGTCATCATCGCCGAAACGGCCTACTCCCATCGGGTCGCGATGGCGCACTTCGGCGAGGAACCCGTCAACCAGTTCTGGATCGAGGTCATCGTGCGTCGCGTCCTGGACGGGAGCGCGGTCGAAGCGGGGCTCCTGACGAGCGGCGAGGAAAGCCTGTTCCTCCAGCTGGCTGAGCGCGTAGTCGCCGTCGTACGCGCGGATGTAGGCCACACCGCTTCCACCGACCCGGCAGGGCTTCATCGATAGGTCACACTCGTGCACCCGCGCCAGGACGAGCGTCCTGCCCTCGGACACCGCATCGTCGATGGTCAGGCGGACTGGCGGTGTGAACGTCCGAGCCTTGTCGGCTAGTCCCTGCTTGAGCTTCTGCGGATCCGGCAGGCGGACCGGCCGGAAGTCGTTTCGCTCGTCGAGGCCGAGCAGGATCGTGCCGCCTCCGGGCTGGTTGGCGAGCGCGCTGAGCGTTGGGGCCAGGGAGTCTGGCAGTCCGCCCTCAGCCGACTTAACCTCCACGTTGGTCGAGTCACCGCCGGCCGCGCGCAAGGTCTCGATGATCTGACCCACATCTTGGACCATGCCTCAAATGAAACCACAGAGCGGGAGCATTTGGGGTCGGCACGGCGGTGACGGGTTGCGCCGCACCCAGATCTGCTGGGCGGGCGCTGCACGTCCGTGGGCGTCCACGCGCTCGGAGGGCGGATTCTCGCTGGTCGCAGGGGTAGAAGGCAGTCCGCAGCCAGACCGGTCGCTCGGTTTCACGGTGGGCGGGCAAATGCTACTCGACAGGTTCATTTGAGTTTCGTTTGGCCTTCGGTGGGGTCCCATGTTGATGCCCTCTCTGCCAAGCTGGTTTGAGACAGAACGATCAGTCCATCGGGTGTGGCGAGTAGGGAAGGGCTGTACGACACGCACATCGGTAAATGGCGCCGGGCGCGGGACCGGGGTGCGCTGGGTGCGACGGTCGCGCCCAGGCCGGTTAAGAGCGCCCGGCAATAGGGGCGTGGATCAAGGAGCGGGGTTGGGGTGCGTGCATCGCGAGGCGGCGGAGGGAGTCACCCTGGTGCTGGGTGGCGACCGACGACAACGCGGCGAGGTGCGTGCCCCAGCCCCGCGACGCCGCGTCCCTATTGCCGGTCGCTCTAAGGCGTCGCCGGAGTCGGCGGAGAACCGGCGGTTGAAGGCCGCAACAGTCAACCGGCCAACATCAGGACCACAGCCGTCGCGCGGCCGGCCTCAAATTCTCATACGAAAGGGTGGCGGCCACGCCGCCCTGGTTGCTCTTGCCACAGGTGGGTCCCTCCGAGCCGACGAGGGAGCATGACGCGGATGGGAGGAGCGGTCCGAAGCCGTGAGGATCGGCAGCTCTATGAACCAGCGGCCGGGAGGAGGGCAATGCCGATCAAGCCCGCCCGGATTCCTTCTTCCCTTTTCCGCCCGGTCTTTCTGGACTGCCCGACAACACGTCATTCATGGTCAACGTCACAGGATCCTGATCGGCATATCGCCCTGCTCACCACACCCGACAGACTGATCGTTCTGTCTCAAACCAGCTTGGCAGAGAGGGCGGCTGCGGTGGTCCTGGTCGTACCGACGCGGGCGCAGCTGTTCGGCTTCCAGCTCGCCGCCGAGCGGCATGCGTCGAATCAGCTGCTGTGCCGACATCGCCGCTCGAAGATTGTCCCTGTGTTCGCGTGCTGACGATACTCTCACGGTCACGAAGGCTGCAGGTCGCTTGCCGGACGTCGACGTACACAGGCGCCGTGTCAGGGGGCCCATAGGCGGTCGACTGGCATGACATGGAGGCGGTCTTCGAAGGTGTAGGACCGTGCGCCGAGGTAGAGAATCACGCCGGCCAGGAATGCGTTGCCGGTGGCGTCGCGGAGCTTGCGAAGTGGGGTGAGGTCCGAGCCGGGAACCCGGCCGGCGGCTTTGACCTCGAACGCGACCAGCATTCCGTCGTCGCGTTCGACGACGAGGTCAACTTCGTCACCGTCCCGAGTCCGCCAGTGGCCGGTCCCGCTGACCCAGTCGGCCCAGGATGCTTGTTTGAGGAGCTCACCGACGGCGAACGTCTCCAGCAGGTGCCCGAATTCGGTCAGCGCGGCTGGGCTGCGGGCGGCCAGCTTCTGCGGTGTCAGGCGCAGCAACCGCGCCGCAACCCCGGAGTCCAGCATATGGATCTTCGGCGAAGCCGTGGACCGGGCAATGAGGGTGGTGCTCCAAGCAGGGAGACGGTAAAGGAGGAACACTGCTTCCAGCAGGCGGATGTAGCTGTCGGCGGTCCTGTGGTCGAGCCGGGTTCCCGCCGCCGCGCTGGTGATGTTGAGAATCTGCGCGGTCTGGCCGGCCAGCCTCCCGAGCAGCGCCGGCAGGGCCGCAGCCTGGCGGATGCTACTGAGTTCCTGGACGTCGCGTTCGACGCTGAGGCGGACGTAGTCGTCGAACCAGCGCCCCCGGGAGGCAAGGCTGGCGCGGCCAAGCACCGGTGGGAACCCGCCGGTCACGACTCGGTCGATGTACTCCTCGCGTGTCGTCGTCGACGGCGGGGTGCTGACGGCGTTGACCGGGTCGGCGAAAAGGTCATCCAGCAAATGTTCGTGGACCCCGGCGACCTCCCCCTGAGAGAGCGGGTAGACGGGCAGGCGGTGCAGGCGGCCGGTGAGGGCTTGGGCGGCACGGGGAAGTGCTTCGTGCCGCGCCGAACCGGTCAGCACGAAGCGCCCAGGCCGGCCATCCCGGTTCAGCTCGGCTTTGATCGCGTCGAGGACGAGCGGGACATGCTGATACTCGTCTATACAGACCGGGGATGGCCCGGCGACGAACGTCCCCGGATCTCTGGCGACCGCATCCCGGACAGCGACGTCGTCCAGGTCGACGATCTCGGCTCCCCTGCTGGCGGCCAGGCCCCGCAGCAGGGTGGACTTACCCACCGACCGGGGACCCTGGAGCAGGACCACGGGTTCCTCGGCCAGCCGGCTCTCGATGACGGGAAGCAGACGCCGCTCGACCAGTCCCCGCAGCGGCGTACTCACCGCTCGATGATAGTTGACCTCCACATTTGCCAGCCACTCAGTTCCAGATCTGCCAAAGGCCGAGCTCCAGATCTGCCGGCCACGTAGTTCCAGATCTGCCAGTCCCTGTGGCGTGCAACGTGATGGATAGGGCCGCTGAGCGCCCGTCCGCGGTCAGGCCTGTCAGCGGTGCCTGGTACTAAACCAGGTATGCCCGAACAGCCTGGCGTACCCCGCCCAACAGTGAGCGCCAGGACGGTCCGGGGCCCGGCGCGGGCCACCGGTCCGGGTGCGCTGGAGCCAGCGGGCGACCTGCCGGTCGCCAGGGTAGTGGTGGACGTGCCACATGCTCATCTGGACCGGTTGTTCGACTACACGGTGCCGGCGCGGTGGGCGCAGGCCGCGGTCCCCGGCGCGCGGGTCCGGGTTCGCTTCGCCGGCCGGCTCGTGGACGGGTTCATCCTCCACCGGTGCGAGCGGTCGGAGCACACCGGCGCGCTCACCTTCCTGAGCCGTGTCGTGTCGCCGGAGTCGATCCTTGCACCCGAGATCGCGGAGCTGGCCCGGACGGTGGCCGACCGCTATGCCGGGACCCTTGCCGACGTGCTCCGCCTGGCGGTCCCACCCCGGCATGCCCGGGTGGAAAAGGAGCCACCGCCGGCTACCGACCCGCCAGTTGCCGA
>NZ_CAKJTP010000039.1:33870-34654 GCF_917627335.1 Protofrankia sp. CiT1
GGGCGACTGGTCGCGGTATCCGGAGGGCGAACGGATGATCGCCGATCTGGCCGCGGGCGGCAGCCCCCGGGTGGTGTGGTGGGCACTGCCCGGTCCGTCCTGGCCCGCGATGGTGACCGCGGCCGCCGCCGCCACGGTCCGATCGGCCCGGGGCGTCCTGATCGTCGTCCCCGATCACCGCGACATCGACCGTGTTGCCGACGCGATGCGGGGTGTCCTCGGCGCGGCCGGTTTTGCCGCGCTCAGCGCTGATCTCGGCCCGGCCGAACGGTACCGCCGTTTCCTGGCCGTCAGGCGGGGGAGCGCACGGGTCGTGGTGGGCACCCGCGCGGCTGTGTTCGCACCGGTCCGGGATCTTGGCCTGATCGTTGTCTGGGACGACGGGGACGATCTGCACGCCGAACCCCGCTCGCCCTATCCCCACACCCGTGACGTCGCGGTGCTGCGCTCCCGGCAGCAACGGGCGGGGCTGCTCATCGGCGGGTGGTCGCCGTCGGCCGACGCGCAGGCACTGGTTCGCGTCGGCTGGGCGGGTGCGCTGGTCCCGCCGCGGTCGGTGGTGCGGGCCGCGGCCGCCCGGGTGGAAGCCACCGGTTCGGACTTCGAGGAGGCCAGAGATCCAGCGGCGCGGGCCGCGCGGTTGCCGTCGCTCGCCTGGCGGGCGGCCCGGGAGGCGTTGGCCGCCGGCGCGCCGGTCCTCGTCCAGGTGCCCCGGCGCGGGTACCAGCCGTCACTGGCCTGCGCGGGCTGCCGCCGGCCAGCCCGGTGCGGCCGTTGTCAGGGG
>NZ_CAKJTP010000040.1:0-12731 GCF_917627335.1 Protofrankia sp. CiT1
GGCTCGGCCTGGTCGAGCAGCGGGTCCGGCGGGCCGTGGCCGCCCACCGCCAGACCGATCCCGACCCCGACGACACCTTCCGGGGCCTGTATGTATCGGACGAGACCGCGTGGCGGCTGCTGGACGGCCCTGCGCTGGCCCCGCTCCCCGACGATGTCGACGCCGACCAGCTCACCGGCATCGAGGCGCTCGCTGACCGTGCCGGGCAGGACGGTGCCGAGCCGCGACTGCGCCGGCTCGCCCGCGACTTCGGCCTTGCCCCGCTCGACGTCGAACTGCTCCTGGTCGCCCTGCTCCCGGACCTCGACGCGCGGTTCGAGCGGCTGTACGGCTACCTCAACGACGATGTGACCCGGCAGCGGCCGACGACCGGCCTGGCGCTGGCACTGTGCGGGCTGTCCCCTGCCACAGCCGGGCCGCGGGGCCGCTTCGCCCCGTCCGCGCCGTTGCTGGCCGGTGGGCTGATGCGGGTCGAGGAGGAGGAGCGGCCGTGGCTGTCCCGGACGCTGCGGGTACCCGACCGGGTCACCAGCCACCTTCTCGGCGACGACACCGGGGATGCACGGCTTGCCGCGCTGCTGCGGCAGAATCCGGCTGTCCCGGGGTGGCGACCCGCCTCCGCTGCCCGGATCGCGACCGCCCTCCGGGCCGGTGTGCGACTGGCGTACCTGCGCGAGCGGCCCGGCGGCGCCGCCGACGCACTGGCCGCGGCTGCGCTCGCTGAGATCGGCAGGTGCGTGCTGCGGCTGGATCTGGACGCTGTGGCCGCCGATCCGGCACCCGACGACGTGCTGGTCACGGCGGCACGCGAGGCTCGGCTGCGGGGCGGCGGCATCGTCGCCGGCCCGGTGGACGCGCTCGACCCGGTGGGTACGCCCGGCCACCGCAGACTGCTGCGCCGGCTGACGGCGCTGCCCGTGCCCGTCCTGCTCACTGGCCGGGTCGACTGGGACCCGTACTGGGGCGAGCGCTCCCCGCTCCTGGTCACCGCCGAGCCGATGGACGCGGCAGACCGGGCCCGGCTGTGGCGGGCCGAGTTCGGTGACCGGCCGGCCGGACCGGCACAGTGTGGCGGCCGGCCCGCCGTCGTGGCCGGCGGCCTCGATCCCGCCCGCGAGCTGGCCCCGTACCTGTTGACCCCGGAGCAGGTGCGGCGGGCCGCCGAAGCAGCCCGCCAGCAGGCGCTGATGGATGCCGCCGCCGGGGGCGGCGGTGACGGCGCGGTTCCAGTCGGCGCGGCACACCTGCGCGCCGGGGTCCGCTCGCAGAACGCGGCCGGGCTGGAGAAGCTCGCCCGCCGCGTCGAACCGGCGGTCGGCTGGGCCGACCTGGTTCTGCCGGAACCGGTCGTCGCCCAGCTGGACGAGCTGGCCAGCCGGGTCCGCCACCGGGACCGGGTGCTCGGCGGGTGGCGGATGCGCCCGGGTGGTGGTCGCGGCCGGGGCGTGACGGCGCTGTTCGCCGGTGACTCGGGCACCGGCAAGACGATGTCAGCCGAGGTCGTCGCCGCTGACCTGGGCCTTGACCTGTATGTGGTGGATCTGTCCACGGTGGTCGACAAGTACGTGGGGCAGACCGAGAAGAACCTGGAACGCATCTTCACCGAAGCGGACGGTGTCAACGGAGTCCTGCTGTTCGACGAAGCCGACGCGATCTTCGGTAAGCGCTCCGAGGTCAGGGACGCCCATGACCGGTACGCCAACATGGAGAGCGCTTACCTGCTGCAGCGGATGGAGTCCTTCGACGGGATCGCGATCCTCACCACGAACCTGCGCGCGAACCTGGACGACGCCTTTACCCGGCGGCTCGACGTCATCGTCGACTTCCTGATGCCCGGCGCGGCACAGCGGCACGCCCTGTGGGACCACTGTCTGGGCCCCACACTGCCCCGCGACGGCGACCTCGACCTGGACTTCTGTGCCCGCAGCTTCGAGCTGGCCGGCGGCAGCATCCGGGCCTGCGTGGTGACCGCCGCGTACCTGGCCGCCGAGTCCGGGCGGGCGGTCACGACCGACCACCTGGTGGCCGCCGTGCAACGCGAGTACCGCAAGCTCGGCCGGCTGGTGCTGGACAGCGAGTTCGGCGCGTATGCGCGCCCGCTCGCCTGATGCCTGTGTCCTTTCCTGGCAACGCTGGGGAGTGGAGCGGTCCCGCTCTCGTAGACAGCGCCCAACGTCAGGTCCACCCCCTCGACAGGCCCGGGGCCGAGCACCGCTACCCGAGGAAGCTGAGCCACGACCGCAGACTACCGTAGTGTATGTGCTACGCTGTAGTGCGTGGCTACGCCTCTATCCATACGTTTTGAGCCGGGACTACTGACTCGGTTGCGGCAACGTGCGGTAGCCGAGACCGGAGCGAACACCTCGGCGCTGGCCCAGCGGCTTGTCGATGAGGGGCTGCGGATGGCCGAACACCCGGGCATCGTTTTCAAGGGCGGCCCTTCGGGGCGTCGGGCAGCGTTGGCGTATGGGCCCGATGTCTGGGAGGTCGTCAAGTTCCTCCGTGAGATCGATGAGCGAGGGCCGGCTGCGGTGGCGGCTGCGGCGGAGGTGTTCGCGGTTGACGTCAACCGGATCAGCAGTGTGATCAGCTACTACGGTGACCATCACGACGAGATCGACGCGGAGATTGCGGTCGCGGAAGAAGCGTCGGCACGCGCTGAGCATGCGTGGCGCATTCGGCAGCGGCTTATTGCATGAGTGCGCCGAAGCCGGGACCAGTTGAATTAGCTCTGGATGAAATGTTCTCGCCAAAGATCGCCGATGTTTTGCGTGAGCGTGGCCGTACAGTTATTGCTGTTGTTGAGCGGGTCGATCTGCGCGCTGTAACGGACGATGATCTGTATGCTTGGGCTGCAGCTGAACGATGCTGGCTGTTGACCGAGAATGTCAAGGATTTTCGTCCGATCATGCTTCGGACCCTACAGGCCGGCGGTGCTGCTGCCGGCTTGCTCTTCACCAGCAGTCGAACCTTCCCCCGCTCACGGCAAAATCCCGGTCCACTCATCGAAGCCATCCATGCATGGCTTGCGAAGGGGCCGCCGGCACCGCCACTGATTGAGGACTGGCTCTTCCCTGTACAACAGTAAGCGACTGGGCCCCGTGATCCGTATGAGTGGCCGACTTAGAGCGCCCTATTGCCGGGCGCTCTTACGCGGGTGAAGGAGAATTTTGTCTGCCTGAACTGTGCTGATGCACGTCGGTGGGCGTTCGGCCAAGGCGATCGACGACGGGGAGGTCTGGCCAGCGTTCACCGGTATCCTGGTCCGGGACGGCTACGCCCACCTGACCGGGGCGGTGCACGCTTGATGCGGAGCACACCTGCTCAGAGATCTGCCGTGTCGTGCGGCAATCGTACGTCAGACCTTGACCACCATGACCCGATCTCCGCAGAGCAGCCGCATGTCCTCCTCGTCCGAGGTAAAAACGGCGGCGTCACCGTGTTCCCTGCGCGCGACAGCGGCGAGCGCGGCGTCAATGGCGTATTTATGGCCATGGAGACCAGCCTCCGCCAGCAGGCCGATGGCCTCATCGGTGATCTCCCGAGTCACGGACGCCACCGCAATTTTCGATAGAGTCCACCGCCAAGCACCGCGATTCACCCGCTTGTGATAGGCCTCGATCAACGTCATGGAGGTGGTCACAACCCGGATCCCGGAGCGGTCAGCATCTTTGAGTCGCGCGCCCATACGCCGTTCGCCGCGAACGGCCTGCGCAAGAGCTTCACTATCCAGGAGATACACCAGTTCCGGCATCAACTCGCCGTGCGGGCAGGCATCGATGACGGCATGGGACGGGCCTTACGTTCGGCATGACGGCACTGGATCTCATGACGTTCGGCCTCGGCCCCGGCGAGCTCTTCCCCGGTGACCTCGCCGTATTCCGACTCCCACCAGCCAACAAATTCATGCAGGTGGTCCCGTTCCCGCTGCCGCTCCATGGCCTGCGTGACATATCGACTGAAACCGCCGGCGCCGACTTCGGCACGGATCTCCTCGGCCAGTTCCTCGGGTAGCGTTACCGTATATTTTTTTGTTGCCATACCGTTTACCATACCATTCGGGGTGCCGAGCCAGACGGCTGGTGCTGGACAGCGAGTTCGGCGCGTATGCGCGCCCGCTCGCCCTGATGCCCGTGTCCTTCCGGGCAACACTGGTTGCCCTGCCGGGCGCCTGCGGGCCTCTGGCGCGTGTCCGCGGGTCACCACAGGGTGGAAGGCGTCGCACGTCGACGGTGGGAGGAACATGCACGCCAGAGAGCCGCATGCTGCGTCAGCCGCCCGGACGGGCCGGCCACCGGCCTCCCGATCGTCACCGTCGGGTCCGCCCCACGCGGCCGGTCCTGAGGCGGTGCTGGCGTTGCAGCGCACGGTCGGCAACGCTGCGGTATCGGCGATGCTGCAGGGTTTTCAGGATCGTGGCGATGGCTCCCGCCACGTTTCCCCACCGCGACCGGAAAACGTCCAACGCTCCCCGGTTCATAATGTCCTGCGCTCGCCCGGGCAGCCGCTCGCCGAGCCGGTACGCGCCGACCTGGAAGCCAGGCTGAACGCGGACTTCTCCGACGTGCGGGTCCACACCGATGCCGCCGCCCACGAGTCCGCCGTCTCCGTTCAGGCGCATGCGTACACCTCCGGTTCACACGTGGTCTTCCAGCGGGGCCGGTATGACACGTCGTCCACGGCTGGCCGCCGGATGCTGGCGCACGAACTCACCCACGTTGTCCAGCAGCGCAACGGGCCGGTCGAGGGCACCCCGACCGCCGAAGGCTACTCACTCAGTCACCCTGACGACCGGGACGAACGCGTGGCCGAGCAGACGGCCATCGCCGCCGTGTCCGGTCCGGCGCCGGACCAGAACCTCCAGCGCCGGACCAAGCCCTCCGCGCGAGGACAGCGGCCAGCGGCGGGCGAGGCCGGTCAGATCGTCCAGCGCAGGGTGGGGTTCGAGTTCGAGGACAACACATGGCGGCCATGGCGGCGGATCCGGGCTGAGCACGGCACGATGCGCCGGTTCCGGAACATCGTGCCCGCAATAGACGACGACCAGGTAAGCCCGGTTGAACGGCACGCGGTCCTACATAACGGCACCGACTTCCGGCTCGAGGCGGACGACACGCCAGGGCCGCTGGTGAGCAACATCGAGTTCGTCACGGAGCCGTTCGAGGAGACCCCCGCAGGTATGGCGGCGCTGGATCGGGCGTTGGCCGAGATGAGAGCGATCATAGTCCGGTTGAGGGCATTCGTCGGACGCCCCGGCCCGACGGTAGTGGATGGCGGACCGCCGTACCCGCTGCCCGTGAGGGACTACAAGGAGCACTTCGTCCGCCACGAGCAGCACGGTTTGTCGGGGTCGGGCGGGTTGGCAGCCAGGGACACGTTGCTCTCCGGTGGGTCGCGGGACGGCCGGTTCAAGATGCAGGCCACGTCGGGAGTTCCGCTCACCGACCTGTCCGCGGTCATGGAGCGGCTGGGGCGGGACGTACCGGGCGAAACCCCCCAGCAGACCCAGGAGCGCCGTGCGGACCGGGCCACGATCTACCCGCCGGATGACAGCCCGGAGTTCCTCCGGGTCCAGGGCCGGGCGCCGAACCTCGCCCGGCAGGTGGTCGCTCAGATGCAGCAGGACCCGAACTACGCCACCGCGTTGGCCGCCAGCACCGGTGAACTGACCGGTTTCCTCGCTGCGGTCATGCTGAGCATGAAGCTGCTCCGCCGGCCGCCGGGCCGGAACCTGGGGGTGAAGGCCCGGCTGCCCCTCATGCCCCGCAACAGCTTCGCCCAGATGTTCGGGGCCCTGCCCGCCGCACAGCAGGACGCGATTCGCAACGACCCGCTGGTACTCGTCAACGCCGTCCTCGCCGTGTCGAACGCGAACCCGCTCCTGCAGGGTGGCGGGGACCAAGGGCTCACCCCGGCCTCCGCACTGATCGCCCCCAACCCGGGGCAGCTCACCGGGGTTGACCAGCACGGAGCGCCGGTGCGCGCCCCGTCTGAGGCTTTCGAGCAGGCGCTGGCGACGGTCACCATCCAGGACTGGCTCACGGGCATCCCGGCCGGTCAGGATTACCTGTTACCACAGCACATGCAGCAGTGGCTCGCCAGCCGCCCCGGGGTCTCCGATGAGGCTCAGGGGGGAGCGGTCGAGGCACTGGAGAGCTTCGGTTCGGCCGGGACCCTCGACACTCGGGACGGGGGGACGACCCTCCCGCTTTTCGAGAACCGCGCGATCTCTCCCCGAAGCGACGGCGCCAACCTCACGATCGACCAGGCCGCCACCAACGCTCGCTTTCTGCTGGCCTTCTTCACCAGGATCCGTAACGGTCAGTGATCCGGCTGGCCGTCATGGTGCCGCGAGCGGGAACAGAAAGTATCTGTGCCGGAAACATGAGCCGGGACAAATCAATGCGGACGGCATCGGAACGAATGGGAGGAGAGGTCCTTGCGTGCGTACGAGCAGTCGCCGCGCAGGGCGGAGGCGCCGGATGGGAGTCGGTCTTCGCGGCGGGCCGGTGACCGTCCGGTGGTCCCGGTGGCGCCCCTCGTAGCTGCTGCTGGCGGCCCGAGTTCGGCGGCCGGGTTGCTGGCCCTCCAACGCGTCGCGGGCAACGCTGCGGTGGCGCGCCTGTTCGAATCCGGCCGGCACGTCCGCGACGACTCGGGCGGGCACGATCAGGTGGTGCCGCGCGACACCGGGCAGCCGGACCCGGTGCAGCGGTCGGCGGTACACGATGTGGTGCGTTCGGCTGGCCGGCCCCTTGCGGGGGGCCTGCGCGCGGAGATGGAGGCCCGGCTGGGCGCGGACTTCTCGGACGTGCGGCTGCATACTGATGCAGCTGGCCACACGGCAGCCGAGTCGGTGCGGGCCGAGGCATTCACGTCCGGTTCGCACATCGCGTTCCGGCACGGCGGGTTCGATCCTTCCACGGTTGCGGGCAAGCACACGCTGGCCCATGAACTGACCCACGTGGTGCAGCAACGTTCCGGGCCGGTGGCGGGTACCGACGTGGGCGACGGGCTGCGCGTGTCCGACCCGTCCGACCGCTACGAGCGCGAGGCCGAGGCCACCGCCACCCGGGTCATGGCCGCGCCGCCGGAACAGGTGGCCGCCGCCCGTACGGCGGGCGCGCACCCGAGTACCGGCGCGGGCTCGGCACGTCCTGTACAGCGCGCGCGGGGGCAGGCGGCGAAGGCGAAGGCGAAGGCGCCGGCGCCGGCCCCGCCGGTGGAAAGCCCGTACGAGCGGCTGGTGCGCGCCGTGGGTGAGCGGATCGAGGGGTTCGCGAAGTTGCTGCCGAACGAGCAGGAGGATGTTCTCCTCGCCGCCTGCGGTGTGGTGCCGGACAATGTGATCACTATCGAAGTCGCTGAGAACGATCTCGAAGAGGGTGTCGACAACATCAAAAAGGAGATGACCAGCAGTCAGTACCGGCCGAGGTATGAGACAGGCGGCGGCACGAGCGACTGGGCCGCCGCTTCCATAACGGCCGAGCACACCAGGCTCCGGAATGAGCCTGGCAACCCCTGGAAGAACCAGACGACGCTGCATCACAAGATTTCCCGTAGGAACCTGAGCACATTGTTCACCGCCGCCGCCAAGGCTGACCAGGCCGAGGTGCAGCCGCTCTACATTTTTCTGGACACGCTGAAGGACCGGGTGGGCTCGACAAGCTACCAGAAACTCCTGTGGAACATGCCGGCGAATCTCGAGATGGGCCCCGCTTCCGACACCCGTAGGGACGATCCCAACGCGGACTTCGATAGGAACATCCGAGACGGCAGAACGACCCCACGCTCGGATGCTCTGTCAACGGTCGACCGTATGATCGTTCAGCGGGATTGGGACTGGAACAAGATAGCCGAACTCCTCGGGGAAGCCGACGGGGAGCACGGGCAGACTGTCAGCTCCCGGGGGATCCTCTCCCCACCCCAGCCGGGCCTGTGGAACAAGGTCGGAGACAAATACGAGAAGACCGGGTGACCCGCGCGTCGCGTCCATCCGGGCACCCCGGTCGTGCCCTCGGCGCCGGCCCGTGTGACCGTTTGCGGGGACGCCCCGATCGACAAGGCTTCAGCGGGATCACACAGGAATAAGGAGCGTCCATGCCGTCGTACCTGTCCCCGGGCGTATACGTGGAGGAGGTCCAGAGCGGCTCCCGCCCTATCGAGGGGGTGGGCACCGCGGTGGCGGCCTTCCTGGGCTTCGCCGAGAAGGGGCCGTTCCACACCCCGACCCTGGTGACCAACTGGAGCCAGTACCTCCAGACCTACGGGGGCATGGTCGAGGGGGCCTATCTCCCGCACGCCGTGTACGGCTATCTCGCCAACGGCGGCGGCAACTGCTACGTCGTGCGGGTGGGCGACCCAACCAGCAGCCGCCCCACCGACAGAGCGGAGCCGAAGGCCGAACTGGCCGGTGCACCGGCCGCGCTCGGCACCTTCAAGGTCGCCGCGCTGCCCGCCGCGGCGGCGGCCGGGGAGATCTCTGTCGAGGTCGCCGACCCGGACGGTGAGGCCGCCGGGGATGACCGCTTCAAGCTGCTCGTACGCCAGGCGGGCACGGTGGTGGAGACCTTCGACGTCTCGTTCAAGAAAAGCGCCAAGAACTACGTCGTCAGCCAGGTACGGGAGCACTCCAAGGTCATCACCGTCGAAGAGGCGGCTCCAGCGAACACGCTGGCACGCCCGGCCAAGCAGACCGTGACGCTGCCCGCGCCCCCGGTGCCTCCCGCGCCCACCGCCGCGACGCCGGCCCGGTTGTCACCCAACGAGTACGTGGGCGACGCCGATGCGCGTACCGGCTTCGGCGGGCTGGAGAGCATCGACGACATCACGATGGTCGCGGTGCCCGACCTGATGAGCGCGTACCAGCAGCGGCTGATAACGGCCGAGGAGGTCAAGACGGTACAGCTCGCGGTCATCGCGCACTGCGAGCAGATGGGTGACCGGATGGCGATCCTTGATCCGCTGCCCGGCATGACGGCCCGGCAGGTGTACACCTGGCGGCGGGACACAGCCGGTTACGACTCCAAGTACGCCGCTCTGTACTACCCATGGATCAAGGTCTTTGACCCGGCGAGCGGGCAGAACCGGTTCATGCCGCCGAGCGGGCACATCGCCGGCCTGTGGTCGCGCAGCGACACCGAGCGCGGGGTGCACAAGGCGCCGGCCAACGAGGTGGTGCGCGGCGCGGTCGAGCTGCAGAACAACGTCACCAAGGGGGAACAGGATCTGTTGAACCCGGCCGGTGTCAACTGCCTGCGGACGTTCCCGGGCCGCGGCCTCCGGGTGTGGGGCGCGCGCACACTGTCGTCGGACCCCGCGTGGCGGTACATCAACGTCCGGCGGCTGTTCAACTACCTGGAAGAGTCGATCCTGCTGGGGACCCAGTGGGTGGTCTTCGAACCGAACGACGAACGGCTGTGGGGCACCATTCGCCGCAACATCGCGGCCTTCCTGATGGAGGAGTGGCGGCACGGGGCGCTCTTCGGGAGTTCGCCCGACGAGGCGTTCTACGTCAAGTGTGACCGTGAGACCAACCCGCCGGAGGCGGTCGATCGCGGTCAGGTGGTCTGCGAGATCGGCCTCTGCCCGGTCAAGCCGGCCGAGTTCGTCATCTTCCGGCTGTCGCAGTTCTCCGACAGCACCAGCCTCGTCAGCGAATGACCCGAAAGGCGGTAACGATCCATGGCCAGCGGTGACAGTTTCATTGTCCACACGTTCCAGGTGGAGTTGGGCAAGGCCCGCGTGGAGTCGGTTCAGGAGGTCAGCGGGCTGATTGTGGAACTGGACGCCATCGAGGTCAACCAGGTGACCCCGACCGGGCAGTACATCATCCGCAAGCTGCCCGGCGCCCGTAAGGGGGGCGAGGTGACGATCACCCGCGGCCTGGACAAGAGCAGCGCGTTCACTACTTGGATCAAGGATACCTTCGAGAAAGGGGCCGTCGACACGGCCCGCCAGAACATCAGCATCGTGCTCACTGACAGCCAGAGCAGTCAGCAGCGGCGCTTCGACCTGAAGAACGCCTGGGTGAGCAAGTGGGAGGGGCCGAGCCTGAAGGCCGGTGAGGCGTCGGTCGCCACCGAGAAGATCACCGTGGTGTATGAAGACATCACGACGTCATGAGACGGCGAAGCGTGTCCGCTGGGGCCCTCGGCGCGCTCGCTGAGCTTCCCGGCGGCCCCGACGACGGTCCGGTGCCAGAGCGGGTTCCGTCGGCGCCCGCGCGTCAGCGGTTGCAGACCGAGTTCACGTTCGAACTACCCCGCGGGTACGTCGACGCGGACGGCCGGCTGCACCGGGACGGCAGCATGCGGCTGGCCACCGCCCGGGACGAGTTGACGCCCCTGATCGACCTGCGCGTGAAGCAGAACTCGGCATACCTGTCGGTTGTGCTGCTCAGCCTGGTCATCACAAGGCTCGGCACGATCACCGACGTCCGGGCCGAGACGGTCGAGCAGCTTTTCGCCTCGGACCTGGCGTTCCTGCAGGACTTCTACCGGCGGATCAACGCGGAGGGCCATACCCGCGCCGCCGTGACCTGTCCCACGTGCGACTCGGCGTTCGAGGTGGACATCGCCGGTGGTCTCCTGGGGGAATCGTGACGTACGCGACCGACCGGCTCTACGAGGAGGTCGCGTACGTCGCCTACCACTTCCACTGGTCGAGGGACGACATCCTCGACCTCACGCACGCGGAGCGGCTCCGCTACGTGGGCGAGATCGCCCGCATCAACACACGGATCAACGAGGGTGAGTGACCCAGCGTGGGCCTGCTCGATCGACTGCTCCGACGGCGCTCGGCGGCGGCTGTACCGGTGGAGACCGGGCAGGCCGGGGCGCCGTCCGAGCCCTCCGAGCCGTCCGGATCCGCGGACCCGGGCTGGCGATGGCTGCCGCCGCTGCGGCGGACCGTCGGTGAGCAGGATCTCCTCACCGATCCGGACGGGTTCCGGGACCGGTTGAGCACCTGGCAGGATCCGACCTTTCGTACCGCCCCCGGGCATCTGGTCAACCCGCAGGCGCCCGGGGGCCTCGGGTACGATCTGCTGCGCCCCGCCACACCCGTATCGGGTGGGGTGCGGACCGGTGTCAAACCACTGGTGCAGCGCCTGCCGCTGGCCGCGCCGAGCCCTCTGCCGTCCGGGTCGCCGTCCGAACCGGAATCGTCCCCCGAGCCGCTGTCCGGGCCGGGGGACGATTCCGCCGTCCGCCTCGAGCGGACCGGCCCCGCCGTCCGCCCCCGCCCGGCCCACTCGGCCCGGGCGGCAGTGGCGTCCCCGCCAGCCACGACAGGCAACGCCCAGCGCTCGGTACGCCCGCCCGGCCGGACGATGACTGTGGCCCGGGTGGTACAGCCGGCGCGGCGGCTCCCCGCCGCGCCGGCACCATCGTCACGGGCAACCCCGGCCCGGCCCGGCCCGATGGCGTCGGCGCCGGAGTCGGCGCCACCTCCCGCCGAGGGCGGCGTCCAGCGTCCTACCGTCGCTGACGAGCCTCGGCCCGGATTCACCACCGATACCCCTCCTGCGGAGGTCCGGCCCACCGAGGGCCATGAGCCGGCGCCGACGCCGCGGTTACCGGTCGATCCGGGGTCACCCGCCGGGGCAGCCCCGCGCCGGGGTAGCCGGGTCGGCCTCGGCGAGCCACTGCCGATGGTGCCACCCACCGCACGCCGGAGCGGCAGGCAGTCCGGCGCGCGGCCGCTCCCGGAGGCCACCGCGGCTGGACCTCGGCGTGCTGAGCCGGTGGTGCAACGCATCGCCGTACCCGGCGCCGAGGCCACCGCTACCCGTACGACCCCGGCGGCCCAGCCGATACGGCCGATACGGCAGCAGGAGACCGGGCTGGGCGGTACGGCCGATCCTGGACAGGCGCCGGTGTCGAAGACACGCCAGCCTGGTGAGTCGACCAGCGATGCGGTCACGGCTGCGGCTGCGGCTGCGGCTGCCGGGGCGCTGTCAGGTGGCGTGTCGGATCCGACGGCCCCACGGGATCCGACGGCCCCACGGGGTGGGGAACTGCCTGTGGTTCAGCGGGCTGTGGATGATCCTGTGGCCGTCCCGGGGCCGGGCCAGCCAATGGTCACGCCGGCAACACCGGTCACGGCGGCGGGGGATGGTGTGGGGCGGTTGCCGGTCGCTGATCGGGTCGTGCGTGGTTCTGGGAGTCAGGAGCATCCTACGAGCCGGGCCGCGGGTTCTGCTGGCCGTCGGGAGCACAGCACGGACCAGCCTGTCCAGCGCACGGGTGTGTCCGGCCAGCCGGAACGGGTCTCCGGCGCCGAGGCCGCTCTCAAACAGATACCGACAAAACAGACACCGACGCCCGGTTTGGGCGCCGGCACGCTGGCGGACACACCGCCGGACACGGGAGCCCCCACCCCCGCGGCCCGGGTCCTTGTCCAGCGGAGTGCCGACGTACCCCTTGGCGCACTGTCCGGGCCTCGGGGGTTGCCATCCGCCGGGGAACGGCCGCCGGCCGGCGTCGTCAACCGGGCGAGCGGAACGCCGCCGTTCGGGCCAGCGCTCGTTTCCCCGCCGGCTGTCCATGTGGCCCAGACACTCGCCGCACGCCCGATACGCCCGGTCGTCGCCGCCGACACAGCCATCGGGGCCGGCAGGACCGGCGTGCCCGGACCGGCGGCTGTCCCCCCAGCCGGCAACTCCGCTGACCCAGCGGCATGGCCCACGCCCCGCCCGCGCCGCCATACCCTCGCTCCGGTATCGACGG
>NZ_CAKJTP010000040.1:13438-28911 GCF_917627335.1 Protofrankia sp. CiT1
CTACCGGTGCCGACGGTTCCCGCTGGTGTGCGGACCGGGAGGAGGGCGGCGCGGCCGGTATCCGTACCGTCGGTGCAGCGGACCGCGACACCGGCACGCCCGGTATCCACGGGCTTGCCGCCGTACGGCACGCCCCTGCCGACGGTGCGCCGTGCGGCACCCACCGGCAGCGGCTCTCAGGTATCCAGCGGCGGGAACCGACCCGGCGCCGCAGCGCCCACCACAGCATCGGCGCCTGTCCCACGTTTCTCCGGGAGTACGCCACGCACGACGGCGGCGGCGCCCATGCGCGGCGCGCCAGCGCCGGTGCAGCGCCGGTCAGCGATAACGGCATTACCGGCGTCGCCGCCATCACGGCCGTCAACCCCATCATCCGTGTCATCCGCGGGCTCCGAGGCCCGGCCGGAACAGGGTGCTGCCGGCATCGACATTGACGAGTTGATCCGCCGGTTCGATCGGAGGCATCTTGATCATCTTGCTCATCGGCTGGTCGAACCGCTCGGGCGTTTGCTACGCGCCGAGGTCCGGCTCGGACGTGAACGCACCGGCCGTCTGTTGGACGGCGGCCGGTAAGCGGACACACCGGTGAACGAACACAACGGCATCACATGGAAGGACGAGTATGGCAAGCGTCGATCCCGGCACAGCGGTCCATTTCCGCCTGAAGATCGACGGTATCAACCTGGGCGACTGGAACAGCTGCGACGGGCTCGGCTGCCAGGTGGAGGTCGAGGAGCACCAAGAAGGCGGCAACAACGGCTTCGTCTGGCAGCTACCGTCGCGTATCCGCTACCAGAACGTGACGCTGACCCGTCCCCTCACACCGGATACGGCCAAGGTGGCGCAGTTCCTGGCCAAACTGCCCAGAGGTGTTAAACGCGGGACGGCACAGATCGCCGCGCTGCGGCCGGATCTGGCGATGCTGGTGCAGTGGGGGCTCGCCGACGTCGTACTCGTGCGCTGGTCGGGGCCGTCGTTCGACCCGACCCGATCCGAGGTGGCCACCGAGAGCATCGAGCTGGCGTATCACGGGTTCCTGGAGGTGGGCGGATGATCGCGCCAGCCGGCAAGGTGGCGGCGTTCCTGCAGCGGTACCAGCCGCCGACCAACGGCGGCAGCCGGCCGGGTGGGCCGCTGGGTGGGCCCATCACGTTCATGTTCAACCCGAACCAGCTCACCCTGACCAAGTCGGCGACCTGGATCCCGCACATCGTGCGGGGCGCGCAGGAGACCGGTATCCCGGAGTTCAGCGGTTCCGGGCCGCGAACGTTGGACCTTGAGATCTTCCTTGACGTCACCGACACCCATAGCCGCACCGTGCAGCAGCGCGTCGACGAGTTGCTGACCTGCTGCGTGCCCACGGCGGCGAGCATCGCGGCCAAGGCGCCGTCACCGCCGTGGGTGAAGTTCGCCTGGGGCCAGTTCCAGACGGTGTCCTTCTACGCGTATGTCGGCCAGGTCAGCGCCGCGTGCACGCTGTTCGACGGCAACGGTACGCCGCTGCGGGCGAACTGCTCGCTGAGCTTGTCCGAGATCAGTGGCAACATGCCCGGCCAGAATCCCACCTCCGGAAGCCGGTCGGCGCGCCGGGTGCACCGAGTGGTGGACGGCGACTCACTGCCGCTGCTGGCGCACAGCGAGTACGGCGATCCGACGGTCTGGCGGGTGATCGCGGAAGCCAACGGAATCGACGACCCGATGCGGCTGCCGCCCGGCATGGAACTGCTGCTGCCGGCCGCTGACGAGCTGCCAGCCGGCAGCTAGGACACAGGTAGGCAGCTCTAGACACAGGTAGGGAGCACAGTGTCGGACGGCAACTACACCAATTACCTCATCGTCGGCGTACCCGGGCCACTGCCGGAGGAGTGGGAGACCCGCCTGGTACACGCGGCTATCGAGGACAGCTCGAATCTGCCCGCCGCGGCGACGCTGCGCTACCGCGACTCCAAGAGCCAGCTGCTGGACAAGCTCAACATCACCATCGGTTCGCGACTCACCGCCGCGGTCCGGGCCGGTGACAAGACAAGCCCGGTGCCGCTGTTCACCGGCGAGGTCGTCACGCTGGAGACGGAGTTCGACGGCACCGGCACGTTCACCACGATCCGTGCGCTGGACATGTCGCACCGGCTGATGCGCGGGCGGCAGGTGGCCACCTACACCGGCAAGGCGTCGGACATCGCCCGCGACGTGGCGCGGAAAGCCGGCCTGTCGATCGGGAGAATCGACCCCACCAGCACCGTCTACGAGATGGTGACCCAGCCGAACACCACGGACTGGGAGTTCCTCACGATGCTCGCCGCCGACAACGACGCCGAGGTCGCCATGGTCGACGGCACGTTCGTGTTCCGGAAGCCGGTGCGCGCCGCGACAGCACCCGGCACCGGTACGCCGGCCCGCCAGAGCGACGTAGTGGTGCAGATGAACGAGAACCTGCTCGCCGTGCGGTCCACGGTCACCTCGGTCGGTCAGCTCTCGCGGGTGGAGGTACGCGGCTGGGACGTCAGGCGCAAGAAGGAGCTCGTGGCCGAGGCGAAGACGGACACCAGCGCGGAGCTGAACCTCGGCCTCACCCCGGCGCAGGTGGCGCAGCCGTTCGGCGACGCGGAACTGCTCGTCACCGACGTGCCGTACCGCACCGACGCCGAGGTCAAGGCGGTCGCGACAGCGCTCGCCTCGAACGTGACGTCGGCGTTCGCCGAGCTGGAGGTCGGCATCCGCGGCAATCCGCGGATGCGCGCCGGGGTACCGATCACGCTGGCGGACGTCGGCCCGCCGTTCGAGGGCAAGTACACGATCACATCGAGCCGGCACGTGTTCGGGCCGGGCCGGTTCTACGAGACGTGGCTGACCGTCAGCGGCCGTCAGGACCGGTCACCGTACGGGCTGGCGGCCGGTGCCTCCGCCCCGGCCCGCGGGATGCGCGTGCCCGGTCTCGCGATCGGCATCGTGACCAGCACCAGCGCCGGCCAGGGCCGCGACCGTGACCATCCCGAGCGCCGTGACCAGGGCTGGGTCAAACTGCGGTTCCCGTGGTTGACCGGGCTGGGCGGCCCCCGGAAGAACGGCTATGAGACCGACTGGGTACGGACGGTGCAGTTCGGTGGGGTGCGCGGCGGCGGCGTCTTCAGCCCAGAGATCGATGACGAGGTCCTGGTCGGGTTCGAGCAGGGGCTGCTGGACCGCCCGTATGTCATCGGGGGCCTGTACAACGGCGTCGACAAGCCGTCGCCACACGACGGGCCGCTGATCGACCCGAGGGACGGTGCGGTGACCCGCCGCTCGTTCGCCTCCCGCACGGGCCACCGGCTGGAACTGCTCGACCCGCCGCTGTCCAGCCCGAGCGCCGTACGCGGGGTGCGGCTGCGCACCGGCGACAACAAGCTGGTGATCGAGCTCGACCAGCAGAAGGCTGCGGTGACCATCAACAGCGACGGCACCGTGGCCATCGAGGCGAGAAGGCAGGTGACGATACAGGGCAACGGCATCACGCTCGACGCCGGAGCCGGCGAGCTGAGCCTGACCGGCCGGTCGGTGTCGGTGTCGGGCAGGGCCAATGTCGAGGTCAAAGCCCCGATAGTGCGGATCAACTGACGTGCCGCGCGGCGAGGACATGCCGCGCGGCGAAGGAGACGAATGGAGAGGGAGGTGCCCATGCCACCGGCCGCCCGGATCAACGACCAGATCAGCCATCTGGCCACGCCCGTGACGCCGGGGCCCCCGAACGGCACCGTCGGCGTGCCGGGCGGAGCGGCCGTACCCGGGCTGCCCAACGCCGGCGGGCCGCTGCTCGGCGTGCCGAGCGTGCGGATCGGCGGACTACCAGCCGCGGTCATCGGCAGCCTGTGCGTGTGCGCGATACATGCGGAGCTCGGTCCGGGCAACGTGGTGCTGTCCCCGACGCCACCACCGGTGACCGGCATCGTGCTCATCGGCGGCTTCCCCGCCGCGCGCAAGGGCGACCGGATCACCTGTCAGGCGACCATCAGCACCGGCGCTCCCAACGTGCTCATCGGAGGCTAGATCGGTGGCGGAGCAGTTCATCGGGGCGGGCTGGGCGTTCCCGCTGCGTACCGACGCGACCGGGAGCGTGGCCCTGGTGGCCCGCGAGCGTGAGATCGTCGAGGCGATCCGGCTCATTCTCGGGACCGCCCCGGGGGAACGCCCGATGCGGCCGGAGTTCGGGTGCGGCATCCACGACTACGTGTTCGCCCCCGCGGACGAGAACACCGCCGGGCAGATCGCGTTCGAGGTGCGCGCCGCCCTGGAGCGGTGGGAGCCGCGTATCGACGTCCGTGACGTACTGGTCGACTTCGACGCGGGGGAGGCCGGCACGCTGTACATCGACATCCGCTACGTCATCCGTGGCACGAACGACCCACGCAACCTGGTTTTCCCGTTCTACGTGATCCCTTCCCACGACGAGCCGGTTGAGGAAAGTACCACCTGATGCCCCTTCCCGCCCCGAACCTCGACGACCGCCGGTTCCAGCAGCTCGTCGACGAGGCCAAGCGCTTCGTCCAGCAACGCTGTCCGGAGTGGAGCGACCACAACGTCTCCGATCCCGGGGTCACGCTGATCGAGGTGTTCGCACACATGGTCGACCAGCTGCTGTACCGGCTCAACCGGGTACCGGACCGCACCTATCTGGCCTTCCTGGACCTGATCGGGGTCACGCTGTTCCCGCCGACCGCGGCCCGTGCCGACGTCACGTTCTGGCTGTCGGCCCCGCAGTCCCAGCCGGTCGTGCTGCGCGCCGGAACAGAGGTCGCGACGGTACGCACGGGGACCGAGGAAGCCGTCGTCTTCGCCACGTCAGCCGACCTCACGATCGTGCCGTGCACGTTGACCCAGCTACGCACCCAACCCGCTGAGGGCCGCGGCGCCGACCACACCGGCGACCTGCTCGACAGCCGTGACATCGCCTGCTTCTCGGCCAGCCCGGCCGTCGGTGACGCGATGCTGGTCGGGCTGTCCGCGGCCGTGCCGTCGTGCGCGGCCGTGCTGCGCCTGGACAGCAGGGTCGAGGGCATCGGCGTCGACCCGCGGCAGCCGCCGCTGGTCTGGGAGGCATGGGACGGCACGGACTGGACCGGCTGCGAGGTCGACCAGGACGAAACCGGCGGGTTGAACAAGCCGGGTGACGTCGTCCTGCATGTGCCCGCCGCGCACACCGCGTCGGTGATCGCCGGCCGGCGCGCCGGTTGGCTGCGCTGCCGCGTCGTGCCCGCCGAGGCGGGGCAGCCGTTCTACTCGGCGTCGCCGACCATCCGGGCCGCCGAAGCGTTCACCATCGGCGGTACGGTCGACGCCGTCCACGCCGAGACCGTGTTCGCGGAGACGCTGGGCGAGTCCGAGGGAGTGCCCGGGCAGCGGTTCACGGTGGCCCGCCCGCCGGTGATCCCCGACGACGAGCCGTTCGTGGTCGAGGTCTCCGACGGTGACGGCTGGCAGGAGTGGACCGAGGTTGACGCGTTCGGCGCATCCGGGCCGGACGACCGGCACGTGGTGCTTGACCGCACCGCGGGCGAGGTGTCCTTCGGGCCCGCCATCCGGCAGCCGGACGGCGGGCTGCGCCGCTACGGGGCGCTGCCGCCCACGGGCGCCCAGCTGCGGGTACGCCGCTACCGCACCGGGGGCGGGCGGCAGGGCAACGTGGCCCGCGGGGCGCTGTCGGTGCTGCGCAGCTCGGTCCCTTACATCGCCAGCGTGGACAACCGCGAGGCGGCGGCCGGCGGCGTCGACGGCGAGACCGTGGACAGTGCCAAGATGCGCGGGCCGGTGCAGCTACGCGCCCAGGACCGGGCGGTGACCGCGCACGACTACGAAATGATCGCCCGTCAGGCGAGCCCGTCCGCGGCGCGTGTCCGATGCCTGCCTGCCGGTGACGGCGCCGAGAGCGGCGGGGTACGGGTGCTGGTCGTGCCGGAGGTGGCGGCTGACGAGGGTGAGCGGCTGCGCTTCGAGCAGCTCGTACCATCCGCCGATATGCTCGCGACGATCGCGGGGAACCTGGACCGGCGGCGTCTGATCGGTGCCCGGCTGGTCGTGGAGCCGCCGTACTACCAGGGCGTCACCGTCGTGGCCCGGCTGGTCGCCCGGCTCGGTGTCCCCGCTGCCCGGCTGCAGGCGGACGCGCTCGCGGCCCTGTACGCGTACCTCAACCCGCTGCGCGGCGGGCCCGATGCGATGGGCTGGCCGTTCGGCCGGCCGGTGCACGCGGGCGAGGTGATCGGTGTGCTGCACCGCCTGCCCGGGACCGAGATGGTGGAGGAGCTGCGCCTGTTCCCGGCCGATCCGCTGACCGGGCTGCGCGGCGACCCGGTGACCCGCATCGACCTGGACCGGTATGCGCTCGTCTTCTCCTACGAACACCAGGTCCGCGTCGACGAGGGCTGACCCTGCCCCGGGCGGGCGGGGGCGGCACCGTCAAAACACGAAGGGATGGGCCCCATGCGCGGAGCAGTCGACGGGCTGGCCACACCGCATCCATTAGGCCGGCAGCTACCCGCGATCTACGCCGCCGACGACTTCGCGCAGCGACTGCTCGCCGCACTCGACAGCGTCGTCGCGCCGGTGCACGTCACGCTGGACAACCTGTGGGCATACCTGGATCCACAGCTTGCCCCGGCCGACTTCGTCGACTGGCTCGGTGGTTGGGTGGCCGCCGACGCGGCCATCGACTCACCCGCCGCGCGCCGCGAGGCCGTACGCCGTGCGGTGGAGCTACATCGGGTACGCGGTACCGGACGGGGCCTCGCCGAGCAGGTGCGGATGGCGTTCGGCGTGACAGCTGAGGTCGTCGACAGCGGGGGAACCACCTGGTCGCTCACTCCCGGTGCGGAGCTGCCCGGGTCACCGGAGCCGTCGATGACCGTACGGGTACACCCGGCCGGCGGGGATCCCGTGCCAGCCGCGCGGCTCCGGGAATTGATCGAGGCTAACCGTCCCGCGCACGTGACGTACACGGTGGAGATCCTGTCGGCCGCGCCCGGGGACACGGCACCTGCCGACCCGCGGTGAGTACGCCGCGGGCAGGTCCAGACCGAACCCCGGGCCCGCTGGAACATCGGAAGGACGAGTGTGGCTGAGGCCGTCTGCGAGCAGTGCGGCTCCCCGGTGCGGGACGGCGAGCCGTTCTGCGGAAACTGCGGGGCGTTCCTCGAGTGGGACAGGGAACCGGCGCCGACGGGGCAGGCCGCGGCGGCCCACCCCCAGCCGGTGGCCGGGCCGCCGGCCGCGCCAGGAGCCGAGGTGCCATCCGCGCCGGCTGTGATCCCGGCTGCGGCACCGCCCGTGCCTGCTGAAGCAGCACCTGCGCCGCCAACCCCCGCTGCGGACCCCGCGATGTCGCGGGCCGCCGCCTTGCTGGTACCCGTGCAACCGGCACGCCACGACGATCCGCCGGAACCGCACGCACCGGAGACCGCGGCCGGGACCGTCAGCAGCCACCCCGCCACACCCAGCGGGGATCAGCCAGGTGCGGTCCAGCCCGGCCGGCCGGTCCCGCGCCGGCCCACGGTACGGACCTACTCCGACGACCGCGACCCGACGCCGGACGACATCGCCTGCCCGGCCTGTGGCACCGCGAACCGGCCCGACCGCAACTTCTGCCGCCGTTGCGGGGCGGCGCTGGGTGGCCCTGCCGATCGGGCGCGGCGGCTGCCGTGGTGGCGACGCTGGCGCCGGCGTCCCCGCCCCGCCCGGAGCCTGCTCTGGCGGGTGCTGACCTGGCTCCTCATCATCGCGCTGCTGGCCGCTCTCGGCTACGCAGCCTTGGTCCTCGGCCGTAAGGCGACTGACGCGATCCGTGACAAAATTGCCAAGCCCGTACCCGTGCACCCGACATTCGTGCACGCCTCCAGCGAGGCACCCGGGCATCCGGCGGCGTCGGCGGCGGACGGCCTGAGCAACCGGTACTGGGCCCCCGCCCGGACCGGTCCGGCCCAGGGCGAGTACGTGGAGTTCGCGTTCGCTGGCCCGGTGCGGCTGCTTGATCTGATCGTGCACACGGGTGCAGCCGCCGATCAGGATGTCTTCCTCGGCCAGGCGCGCCCTGCGGAGCTGGGGCTGACCGCCTGGACCGCAGGCGGCGACCAGGTCCACACGACGCTGCACCTGGAAGACCGGCTCGGTGAGCAGAAGTTCCACCAGGTGATCGGCGACGTGGTACATATCCGCCTCACGATCAAATCCGACTACGGTGACGCACCCGAACGCCGGGTGGCCCTGGGCGAAGTCGAGTTCTTCAAGCGTCCATGATCGTGTTGGCTGTGTGCGGTCGGCGAGTGCCCAGCGTGGCCGGTCGGCGATCGTCAGGCAAGGATGGTGTGCTGTGCGGGTCGGATTCCTGGTTGAGCAGATGATGGCGCCGGTGCCGGGCGGAACTCGCCTCCTGGGTACGCAACAACTCATTTTCCATGCGTACGTGACGGTTCGTGGGCGTGGCTGTAGGCCGTGCCGGCGGGGCTGGCGCGGGGTCGGGTGGGTGCCCGTCAGGTGACGACGGCGGGTGGTGGCATCCAGGGAGTGCCGCGGAACGCGAGGTGTAGGGCGTGTAGCGCGGAGACGCCGTGCTTGCGGCGGGCGGTACGACCGGCAGATGCCGGCGGAGCAGGAAGTACAGCGCGAGCGCGCGCAGCTCCGGCCCGTAGGACACCGGCGCGCCGGACAGCCCTTCAGGGCGGGCGGCGACGTGGCGGCGTCCGCAGCCGCACACAACCTGGCGAAGATCACGCCGGGTTACCGTCGACCGGGCCGGTTCGAGATCGTGGGACTGGTGCGAGCGCGCGGCTCCCGCCGGCCTCGCGGCGGCCAGCGCCGCCTACGCGGCCACACGCCCCGGTCGGAAAATGCGCCTCGACCCGATCCGGGTCCTCCCGCCAGGCCAGCGTCAACCCGTCCGCGCCCGGCTGCTTACCGCGCTTCTTCTTCCCGGCCGTGTCACCGCCCGCAGCTGCAGGCGCCGGCGGCCCGGGCGGCTTGCGTCCCGGGATCGCGTCGTCCGTCGACGGCGACAACGACGAGTTCCGCGAGTTCCGCGACGCTTTCCGCTCCAGGTCAGCGACCTTTGCCGTCAGCTCGACGATCTCCCTGGCCTGCACCGCCACCGTTGCCCGCAACTCGGCAATCAACTCCGCCTGCGCGCACGAGAGCGATCACACCCTCGATCGGCATCTCCGCCAGCGACTGCACCCCACCCCGTCACCACATCCACCAGATCCGGTATGCTATGCATCAGCCAACAGCCGGACCCGGAGCGAACGCTAACCACCCACAGCAACACCAACAATGAAGCTGAATGTTTACCGATAAACCCTCGATGATCCCACGGGAAATCTCTTCGCAATCCGCTGCGGTAAGCGCTTCGTCGCACACTTTAGTCTCCTTGGTCAGCAGAATCCACAGTATATCGTATGTGACGTGATTCACATGCGATGCACTGACCCTTTGAGACCAAGCATTGGCTGGCGGCTCGACCAGCTGAACAGAACGTTGTTGAACGAACCCGGCCATCGACTCCGTGGTTCAGTGCGTATCGTTCGCCCGAAGCAGATCAAAGAGGCATCCCATTGAGGGATGCGATCGCCCATCGCATGGAACACCTATACTCTCCCTGCCTCAACACATCGAGATGCGAGGGACGTGTATGTTCGCGGCTTTTACGGGCGGGAGCTTGGTCCAGCGGACGGCCCAATCCGCATCATTGCTCTTCGTAGGAGCAATACTACTTTTGGTAACCGCATGCCGGAACCCCGCCCAGCCAACCACCCAGCTCCCCGCCCAGCCATCCGCGGGGGAAGCGCAGCTGGTGTTCTCCGGTTCCGGCGACCTGTCGACCGACGTGAAAAGCCTCGACAACCAGGCCCTTCCTGCCGCTTCGACCTTCTACGCGGGGCTCGCGGGCACAGATGACGGAGCGGACATCCGCTTCACGCTTGACGGGAAATCCCTCACCACGGTGAATCCTGGAGTTGTGAAGGTGGCTGGCCTGGGCGAGGGCAAGCACTCGCTGATCGCGGAGACCTACGAGAAGGACGGGGACCAGTCCCGGCGGACACACCGTTCCCGGGCGAACTTCCGGATAGGCGAAGGCACAGCCGGCGGGACGGCCACGCCCTCGGCGGCACCGGGCCCGGACCAGGAAGACGGCTCCCAGTCACAGTCCTCGCCGCCCGTGCCGGCCGCGCCGGCGCTGGACCCAGTCGCGCCTGGAACGGAGGTGACGGTGACCAATGTCACGAGCCTGATAGACGCGCTCAACACCGCACACCCCGGAATGACCATCACGATGGCCGATGGCCGTTACTCGGGCAAGGACGCAAAAGACTACAATGCCAAGAGCAAGCCTAGTGGTACCCCGACGAGCCCGGGGCGATTCAACATCCGGGTCTCTGGCACCGAAGCCGCACCCATCACACTGCGTGGATCCCGTAACGCCGTACTCGACGGCGGTGGCGCGGGCGGAGGTTACGGCCTGAACCTCCTGGGAGCAAGCTACTGGAAGCTCCAGGGGTTCACCGTGACGGAAGCGACCAAGGGCGTGGTGCTCGACGGTTCCAGCCATGTGACGATCGACGGTCTGTACGTTCACGACGTCGGGCAGGAAGGCATCCACCTGCGGGCTTTTTCCAGCTACAACGTGGTGACCAACTGCCTGGTGGAAAACACGGGGGTAAAGACCCCCAGCTTCGGCGAGGGCATCTACCTGGGCTCCGCCGTCTCCAACTGGGGTCGTTACACAGGTGGCAAGCCGGACACGTCCGACTACAACCAGGTGATCGGAAACACCATCCGTCACACCGGTGCCGAGAACATCGACATCAAGGAGGGCACGACCGGCGGCGTGATCCAGAACAACTCCTTCGACGCGGTCGGTATGTCGGGGAGCTGGGCGGACTCCTGGGTAGACGTGAAAGGCAACAACTATATGATTACCGGTAACAGGGGTACGGTAAGCGGGCCGTCGGCACTCAAGGACGGCTTCCAGACCCATGTGATCACAACCAACGGTGAGTCACTGGGCTCCGGCGACGGAAACGTCTTCGCCGACAATATCGTGGACCTCGGCGGAGCCACCGGCGTCGGCTTCTGGATTCACAATCCGAAAACAACAAACAACAAAATTGACTGTGCGTCCAACAAGGTGACCGGAGGTAGTGGTTTCGCCTCCAAGGACGTGACCTGCGTCAATCCATGACCGGAGCGCCGTCCGCCGCCGCGGGGCCGGTGGAGCCGCGGGGCACGAAACCGCGGGGCTGCGACCACACCCCGTGGGCCATGACCCGGACGAGGCGAAAACCAGCGTCGAGGACCACGAGGTCGGCGTCCAGCCCGGCGGCGATCGCTCCGCACCTGTCGGCCAGGCCGAGCACACGGGCCGGGTTCGTCGCCGCCGCGGCCGCGGCCACCTCGACCGACAGGCCCGTGTCGACGACCGTGCGGCGCACCGCCTCGTCCATCGTGAGCGTGCTGCCCGCAAGCACGCCCGAACGCGCGAGCCGCGCTTGGCCACCGCGTACCCGTACCGCCTGCCCACCGAGGACGTAGTCACCGTCACCGACGCCAGCCGCATCTATGGCGTCGGTGACCAGGACAAGCCGGTGCCGATCGCGGGCGGTCATCCGCGCGACGGACGGGTGCACATGGACACCATCATTGATCAGCTCACAGGCGACGCCGGCATCGAGGGCGGCTCCGACCGGGCCAGGCTCCCGATGATGCAGCGGCCGCATAGCGTTGAACAGATGAGTGGTCAGGCTCGCGCCGGCCGCGAACGCGGCGGCTGCCTGCTCGTAGGTGGCGTCGGTGTGCCCGACGGCGGCCACGATCCCGCCCGCCACGGCATCGGTGATGATGTCGAGGGCGGCGGGCAGCTCGGGCGCGACCGTGATGGCCCGCAGCGCGCCCCCGGCCGCCCGGACCAAGCTGGCGAACACCGCCCGATCCGGGGCGAGCAGATGTTCCGGGGCCTGCGCACCGCAGCGCGCGGCCGAGAGAAACGGCCCCTCCAGATGCGCCCCGACCACATGGCCGTCCGCGCACGCACCGCGCCTGACCAGGCCGGCAGCCCATGACAGCTGCTCCGCGAGCCTGTCGGCAGGCGCGGTCACCAGCGACACGAGCGTGCGGGTGGTGCCGTGCGCGCGGTGGAACGCCACCGCCGCGGCCATCTCCGCGGCTGAGGCGGCGACGTCGTGACCACCACCACCGTGCACGTGCAGATCGATGAACCCCGGCAACAACCAGGCACCGCCAAGATCGACGACCGGCTGTCCAGCCCGGCCCGCCGGCCTGCCAGCGCCGACCGCGGCGATGCGCCCTCCGTCAACCTCGACCCAGCCTGGATCCAGGACACCTTCCGGAGTCACCACCCGGGCTCCGGCCAGCACACACCGTGACATACTCATGGGCATCCTCAAAACCGTACCGGTCAAGGTCGACTACCTGGACGCTGGCACATCGTCAACCGAGGGAGACACATCCATGGCCGGTACCTTTCGGATGTCGTACGCGCAGGCGTGTGCCGAGCACCGCTGGGACGTTCCCGAGCGTTACAACATCGCGGCCGACGTCTGCGACAAACATCCCCGCGGCAAGCTGGCGATGGTCTACGAACGTTTCGACGGATACCGCGCCGATGTGTCCTGGGGCGAGCTGCAGGACCTCGCGGCTCAGGCAGCGCACGCCCTCACCGCGGCAGGGGTCGCACGCACGGACCGCGTGGCCGTGGTCCTGCCCCCATCGCCGGAAACCGCCGGGGTGTTCTTCGGCGTCTGGAAGCTCGGTGCGCTCCTGCTGTCGATGAGCGTTCTTTACGGCGACGACGGGATCCGCCACCGGCTCACGGATGCGCAGGCCGCCGTGCTCATCACCAACAGGGCCAACGCACCCCGCTTCGCCGGGATGGGCGTGCGTGTCCTCGTCCTGGACGACGACCTGCTCACCGGCCACCCCACCGAACACGAGACGGTGGACACGCATGCGGACGACCCGGCGCAGCTGTATTACACCTCCGGCACGACCGGCGTGGCCAAGGGCATTGTGCATGCGCACCGCTACCTCCTTGCCCACAACGAGTTCGTCCACTGCCACGACGTGCGCGACGGTGAACGTTTTCACGGCATGGGTGAATGGGCGTGGGCAGCCGGCATCGCCCCGCTGCTGGGCCCCTGGCGCCTGGGCGCGGTGCAGTGCGTCTACCAGCGCGAAGGCGGTTTCGACCCGCACAGGCAACTGGGCTTCCTCGCCCGGCACGAGGTGACGAACGTGTTCACCACGCCGACGGCGATGCGGTCGATGATGGGCATCGCCGACGCCGGCACGCGTTATCCCCAGCGGTTGCGCATCGTGTGCTCCGCTGGCGAGCCGCTCAACCCGGAGGCGATCCGCTGGTTCCGAGAGCAGTACGGCGTCACCGTCCTCGACTACTACGGGATGACCGAGAGCTATCCGATGGTCGGTAACTACCCGTTCATGGATGTTCGGGACGGCTCCATGGGCAAACCGCTGCCCGGCTGGAAGGTGGCGATCCTCGACGAGAACGGGCGTCCGGTGGGCCCGGGCGAGCGTGGCGAGATCTGCCTGGAGTCACGCTCCAACCCGCACTACCCGCTCGGATACTGGAACCGCCCGGACGACACCGAGCGGGTGTTCGGCGGCGAGTGGTTCCACACCGGTGACGCGGCCAGCCTCGACGAGGACGGCTACTTCTGGTTCGAAGGGCGCGCCGACGACCTGATCATCGCAGCCGGCTACCGGATCGGGCCGTTCGAGGTGGAGTCCGCCTGCCTGGAGCATCCGGCGGTCGCCGAGGCTGCTGTGATCGGCGTCCCGGACGAACGCCGAGGCCACGTTGTCAAGGCCTTCGTCGTGCTCGCCGACGGTCACGAGCCCTCGGCGGAGCTGGCCAGGGGGATACAACAGCATGTCCGTGACAGGCTCAGCGCCTACGCCTACCCACGTCTGATCGATTTCGTCGACAGCCTGCCGAAGACCCTCACCGGCAAGATCCGGCGTATCGAACTTCGTCGTGCCGGACAGAACGACGCCCGCACGACGTAATCCGGTTTCAGGATCCGGGGCTCCCACCACCGGCGGCCCAATGGTCATGGGGCAACTAGGGTCATAGGGCATGACCAGCGGACGACTGCCACCGGCCGAGTTCTACGCGACGCTCCCCCACTCGATCGCGGGGGCCGCTGCCCTCTTTCACGATCCCGAAGGCCGGGTCCTGCTCGTCCAGCCGTCGTACCGCGACGACACCTGGCTCATCCCCGGCGGCCACATGGATCCGGGTGAGTACCCGTGGGACACCGCACGGCGGGAGATCAAGGAAGAACTCGGGCTGGATGTCCGCCCTGGACGGCTGGTAGGAGTCGACTGGGTACCGCCTCAGGAGGACGGCAGGCCGGCGCTGGTCAACTTCCTGTTCGACGGCGGACCGCTCACGGCAGACGACATTGAACACGGTCTGTGCCTGCAGGCGGACGAGCTCACCGCCTGGCGGCTGTGCGCCCCCGACGAGTACGACCAGTTCCTCGCCCCGTACATGGCCCGGCGCATCCGTGCCTGCATGCACGCCCTGCGCACGGGTCGGACCGTGTACCTCCAGCACGGACGGCCACCGCAGGCCCCGACGGACTGACCACCGCCGCAGTCGATGGTCACCTACCGCTCGCTTGCCATTGGCTGCCGCTAGCAGCATAGTGCTGCTATGGCCACTGCGATCACCATTCGGGACGTGCCCGACGAGACTCGCGACGAGCTTGCCTCCCGGGCTGCGCTCAGCGGCCGTTCGCTGCAGGAGTACGTGCGTTCTCAGCTGATCGAACTGGCCCGGCGGCCGGACGCGGAGGTGCTGCTTGCACGGATCCGTGATCGCAAGCAGCGCGTCGGCAGCCGGCTGTCGGCGGAGTCGATCCTCGGCCACCGTGACGCCGACCGCCGGTGACCCTCGTCATCGACTCCGGTTTCGTGGTCACGGCACTCGTCGACAGCGGCCATGTTGGAACCTGGGCGGACCACCTACTCGCCACCGATGACCTGGCCGCGCCCCATCTCATGCCGGTGGAGGCCGCCAATGTGCTGCGGCGAGCTGTCATGGCCGGCGAGATCACGGCGGATACCGCGGCCCTGGCCTATGCGGACCTGCTGAGTCTGCGGGTCGAGCTGTTCGCCTACGAGCCGTTCGCCACAAGGGTGTGGGAGCTGCGGGAGAATGTCACCGCCTACGACGGCTGGTACGTGGCACTCGCCGAGTCGCTGGACGCGAGGCTCGCCACGCTGGACCTCCGGTTGACGAAGGCCGCGGGACCGCGCTGCGCCTTTGCGACCCCGTAACCGCCCCGGCTCATCGGGCCCTCCGGACGAACATATCCCCCGCGCTGATCACCGCTCACACCCGCGGGGCTCACCCCACCGTCACATAGTTCCGGTATAAAGCAGACGTTTTCGGCTAGTATCGGTGGGGCTGT
>NZ_CAKJTP010000040.1:29357-31607 GCF_917627335.1 Protofrankia sp. CiT1
ACAACCATGATCGGGGGGCGGTGCCGATGGCAGGAATGGGCGCGCAGAGGAGGATCTTCGTCAGGATTATCGCTTTCCTTACCGCGGGTATCGTCACCGTCTCTCTGCTCGTGCTGGGCCTCAGCGCGCTCGGCTCGTTCGACAAGACCACCGGTGGAGAGATCGCGGTGATACGCAACGGCGGTCCGCTCGACAACCACCGGATCAGGCAGATCCTCGACCCCGCCTCGGCACGGACCTGGATCGGGCTGTATTCCGATGCCCACAAGTATCCCGCCCAGCAGCGTTTCTACACGATCACCGCCGACCCGAACCGCGGTGACCGCACGGGCGAGGACGTGGTACGGGTGCCGTCCAAGGACGGCGTCGAGATGGGCATCGAGGGAACTCTCTACTTCACCCTCAACCTCGACCACGACACAATCCGCACGTTCGACGACAAGTTCGGCACCCGCAAGTTCCGCAGGCTGGCCGGCAACGACTACTACGCCGCGTACGAGGGTGACAAGGGCTGGTCGGCGTTTCTCGACACCATCATCCGGCCGGTGATTGACAACGCCCTGCGGCAGCAGGTGAATACCTTCGACTGTGCCGAGCTCGTCTCCAGCTGCGCGCTCGTCCAGCTCGGCGCGAACCAGAGTACCGGCACCGGCACCGGCGCGCCGCCGGCCGTGGCCGCGGGGTCGAACAACGCCAACCTCGCGAAAGTACAGACCGCGATCAATGAATCGCTCGCTCGGGACCTCGTCGAAACGCTGAGCGCGCCCTTCCTTGTCGACCTGAAATTCAACCTGGTGCGCATCACGCTGCCGCAGCAGATCCAGGATGCCGTGAACAAGGCACAGGCCGCCTTCGCCGCTGTCACCGAGGCACAGGCAAGGGTGGCGCAGGCCCGCGCGGACGCCGAGGCCAACCGGGAACGCCAGGCCGGCTATGCGCAGTGCCCGGCATGCGCGGCGATCGACCAGCTCAAGGCCATTCCACCGACGGTGACGACCTTCGCACCGGGTTCCGGTTTCGCGATCACATCTCCTCAGCGGTAGCGCCACGGGACAGTCAGTCGGCGGTGGCAAAGCTGAGCGGGAGCGATGCCACCCCGCGATGGATGAGGCTGGGCAGATAGGTGAGCGTGTCAGTGGCCAAAGACAGTGCGGGAGCCCGCTGGATGAGCGTGCGGATCGCGGTTTCGGCCTCCATCCGGGCCAGGGGCGCGCCCAGGCAGTAGTGCAGCCCGAGGCTGAAGCCGAGGTGCCGGCGCGGAGCCGGGGAAGCCGCGTACCGGGTGATGTCGAAACGGTCGGGATCGGTGTAGACGGTCTGGTCCCGACCTGCGGAAGCCATCAGGACAATGACGCCGTCACCGCGGGCGAAGGTGTGCTCGCCAACGGTCGTCTCGGTGAGCGCGACCCGCATGGTGAACTGGGTCGGCGTGTCGTACCGGAGCATCTCCTCGACGGCCGCCGGGGTCAGCTCCGGCCGCTCGCGCAGCAGCGCGAGCTGGCCGGGGTTGCGCAGCAGGGCGATCATGCCGTTACCGATGAGGTTGATGCTCGTCTCCATACCCGCGACCAGCAGGAGCACGCAGATACCGAGCACCTCGGCCGCGGTGAGGACCTCGCCGGCTTCCTCCACCCCGACAAGCATGCTCAGCAGGTCGTCGGTGGGACGCGCCCGCCGCTCGGCGATCAGGGCGTGCAGGTAAGCGACAACCTCCTGGCCGGCTTTGCTCCGAGCGGCGACGTCCTGGGGTGAGAGCAGGCCGTCCGGGTCGGTGCCACGGGCGATCGCCAGCTCCCAGGCCCGCAGCGCCGGCCGGTCGGCCTCGGGGACGCCGAGCAGCCGGCCAGCGACCATGGTGACCGCCAACGGCCCCGACAGGTCCCGGATGACGTCGATCTCACCGGCGTCGAGTGCCGCGTCGACCAGCCGGCCCACCAGTTCGTCGATCATCGGCGCGAGACCCGCGACCATGCGCGCGCTGAACGCCTTGTTGACCAGCCGACGCAGCCGACGGTGGTCCGGGGGATCCATCCGGATGAAGGAGCCGGGCAGGGATGCCGCCTGGTCCCAGAAGGGGCTCAGCCCGTCCTCGTGGCCGTGGCCCCAGTCCTGGCTCTGCAGGATCGCGGCGCAGTCGTCGTACCGGCCGACCAGCGCGACCTGGACGTCGTGAAGAAAGAAAGGCGGCAGCCCGGCTGCCGCCCGGACCCGCTGGTAGCTCGGATAGGGATCGGCGCGGCTGGCGGGATC
>NZ_CAKJTP010000040.1:32081-36076 GCF_917627335.1 Protofrankia sp. CiT1
TCAGACGGCCGCGGTCAGGCGCACGGGAAGTTCCGACATGCCACGGACCACGAGGTTCGGGCGGTAGGGGGGTGGATCGGCGAGCAGTGTGATCGCGGACACCCGCCGGGCGATGGCACGCAGCGCGACCTCCACTTCGAGCCGTACCAACGACGCACCGATGCAGTAGTGCAGCCCCAGCCCGAAGGCCAGATGGCGGTTCACCCGCGCCCGCTGGGCGTATCGGGTCAGATCCAGGCGGTCGGGGTCGGTGAAGGCGTCCGGGTCCCGGTTCGCGGAGCCGAGCATCAGGATGAGGCTGTCCCCGGGAGCGAACGTGTGCCCGGAAAGGGTGATCTCCTGGCGTGCTGTGCGGGTCGTCAGCTGCGCGGGAGCGTCATAACGCAGCATCTCGTCCACTGCCGGCAGCGCGAGGCCCGGCCTCTGGCGCAGGAGCTCGAACTGGTCGGGATGGCGGATCAGCGCGAGTATCCCGTTACTGATGAGGTTGACCGTGGTCTCGTGCCCGGCGACGACCAGCACGAGCAGGGTGCCGAGCATTTCCGCGGCTGTCAGGCGGTCGTCCTCGTCCTCGGCCTCGACCTGCGCAAGTGCGCTGATGAGGTCCTGGCGGGGCCGGGCCCGGCGGTCCGCGACCAGCGCGCCGAAGAAATCCAGGAACTCCCCCACGGCGGCCGTCCGGTTCGCGAGCTCGTCCGGGGACATCAGGGCGTCGGGATCGAGCCCGCGGGCAATACCGGCCGACATCCGGCGGATGGCGGCGTGCTCGCTCGCGGGCACGCCGAGCAGCTCGCACACCATCGTCAACGGCAACGGGTAGGCCAGCGCCTCGACCAGGTCCACCTCGCCGTCGGCCAACGCCCGCTCGAGCAGGCTCGCCACGACCTGCTCGGCGTGCCCGCGCATCCCCTCGATCCGGCGGGGGGTGAACGCCTTGCTCACCAGCCCCCGCAGCCGCGTGTGGTCCGGGGGCTCCATCCAGAGGAAGGAGCCCGGCAGCTCCACGTCACTGTCCGGGTGGAGCAGCTCGGACTCCTCGGCGTGGCTCCAGGCCGGATTCTGCAGTATCGCGTCGCATTCGGCATAGCCGGGAACGAGCGACGGGCCGAGCGGCCCCGGGACAAACGGACCGGCCGCCCGCAGAATGTCATAGCTTCGGTAGGGGTCGTGCCGCCAGCCGGGGCTAAAAGCGTCAATAACAGCGTGCTGAACCCCGGTGATGTCTTCCACCGCGGTTGTGGCGGTGCGCCCAGTGCCGGCGAGGTCCACGTGCAGCTCCGTTCGGTGCGAAGAACCGGCGGTGTAGTCAGCCGAAAGCGGTACTCGCGAAGGACACGCGCTATGCTGGCTCCCGCAAGCGCCGATGGTCAAGATTCGTGTCCTGGTCGCTATCGCTTGATTGGCTGTGGCACCGCGGTTGCCCAAACAGCCGTCGCCCGTTCAAACGCCCGTTGTCCAGTGGCCGGCTGTCCAGTGGCCGGCCGCGTCGATGTGCTGGAGAATAGGGCTACGGATACCAACCTTCGCTACGCTTCGCCGGCCGGACGCTGGGTGTTGCTCGCCACCGTGCTCGGGTCGAGCATCGCCGCGCTCGACGCCACCGTCGTCAACATCGCCCTTCCCCGGATCGGCGCCGACCTCGGGACCGGCCTGTCGGGGCTACAGTGGACGGTCAACGCCTACACGCTCACCCTCGCCGGCTTCCTGCTGCTCGGCGGTTCGCTCGGCGACAGCTACGGCCGCCGCAGGGTGTTCCTCATCGGCGTGCTGTGGTTCGCCGCCGCCTCCATGCTGTGCGCGGTCGCACCCACAGCCGGCCTGTTGATCGCGGCCCGGGCGCTGCAGGGGGTCGGCGGCGCCCTGCTGGCCCCTGGCAGCCTCGCGATCATCGAGGCGAGCTTTCGTCCCGAGGACCGCTCGGCGGCCATCGGCGCCTGGTCAGGCCTGGGTGGCGTCGCCATCGCGATCGGCCCCTTCCTCGGGGGCTGGCTGGTCCAGGCGGTCTCCTGGCGGCTGATCTTTCTGATCAATCTGCCCCTCGGCGCCGTCGTGGTCTGGGTGGCGCTGCGCCATGTGCCGGAAACCCGCAATCCCCGTCCAGCCACCGGGCTCGATCTGCCCGGGGCGGCCCTGGCCGCGCTGGGCCTGGCCGGCGTGATCTATGCGCTCACCGAGGGCAGCAGCCTGGGCTGGGGATCGCTGACCGTGCTCGTCACCGGTGTCGGCGGGGTGGCGGCCCTGGTGGCGATGGTCGTGGTGGAAAGGCGCAGCCCCCATCCGATGCTGCCGCTGGAGATCTTCTCCTCCCGCCAGTTCAGCGCCGCCAATCTGGTGACGTTCGTCGTCTACGCCGCGCTGGGAGGCTCGATCTTCCTGCTTCCGGTCGTCCTGCAGAACGCCGTCGGGTTCTCTCCGATCGAGGCCGGCGCGGCCCTGCTCCCGGTCACGATCCTGATGCTCACCCTGTCGGCCAGGGCCGGGCGCCTGGCCCAACGCATCGGGCCCCGCCTGCCCATGACCGTCGGCCCCATCGTCGCCGGTACCGGCCTGGCGCTGCTCACCCGGGTCGACGTCACCAGCACGTACATCGGCACGGTACTGCCGGCGATGGCCGTGTTCGGGCTGGGGCTGTCGCTGACGGTGGCACCGCTGACATCCACGGTCCTCGCCGCCGCCAGCGACGCACACGCGGGGGTGGCTTCCGCGGTCAACAACGACGTCTCCCGCGCGGCCGGTCTCGTTGCCGTGGCCGCGCTGCCCGTCGTCGCGGGCATCTCGACAAGCGCCTACCACAACCCCGACAAGCTGGTAGCCGGCTTCCACACCGCCATGTCGATCACAGCGGGGATGTGCGTGACCGGCGGCCTGCTCGCCTTCCTCACGATCCGCCGGCCGGCCCCCACGCGGGCGCCCGCCGTCGCCGTCCACCGCTGTCCGCTGGAGGCCGCGCCGTTGTGCGGCCCGGACGAATCGCAGCCGCCCGCGCTCAGTCTCGCCACGGCCGGGACGGATCCGCCGTCGGCTGGACGATGAACACCGACCCGACCGGCCGCGCCGTCACCGGGGTATCCGCTCACGTGCTATCAGCAAGGCGGCGCCACGTATCAATGAGCCTGGTGGCCTGCAACTCGGGGGAGAACTCGGACCTGATCCGACAGCGCAGAGCCGACGCGCGGAGTGCGGCCTCCTCAGGTGACCGGATCACATTTCTGATCGCGTCGGCCACGGCCTCGGGATCGATCGGCGGTACAAGCCATCCACACGTGTGGTCGACGAGCGCGGTCTCACCGAGTCCCGCGGTCTCACCGAGTCCCGCGGTCTCACCGAACACTCCGTCGAACGAGGCTCGGACGATGCTGTGGGGAACCTCCGACATGCTCACGCCACGGTCATTCAGTTGCCGGAAGGCAGCCGCCGAGACGGCGAACAGATGGTCCAGCCGCCTGATCCGCCGTTCGAGAGCGCCCGGCTTCCGCTCCAGCATGAAGTCGGCTGCGTGTGCGGTAGCCGTGGCCGGCTTGCCGAGGTCGTCGGCGGTCAGAACGGCAACCGCCGTGGGGAGATTCACGAAATGAGCGTGAACGACGTCTGGATCGAATGTTGCGATGTCCCTGAGCAGCGACACGGCGGACGCTCCGGCGAGAAAAGCCCGCGCCCCGTATGACGGGCCGAGTCCGAACGCATGGGTGAACACCTTCAGCGGACGACGGACCAACGCGCACGACACGAGAGCGGCCTGCGCAAGGCGGGAACCGCCGTCGCCCTTACGGATGGCAAAGAGCTCAACCTCGACGCCGGCCGCGCGGACCGCGTGGACCTCCGCCGAGATGAAGGTCTCGCTGTAACCAGGCGCTCCGAGAAGGATGTACGCCACGCGCAGCCGCTCGTTGCTCACGGGTTGGTGACAGTATCACCCAGCTAGCGCTCCAGATCATCCAGCTGCGCTCCAGATCATCCAGCTAGCGCTCCAGCGAGCACCGAGCCGAGCGGTGAGG
>NZ_CAKJTP010000041.1:0-1947 GCF_917627335.1 Protofrankia sp. CiT1
TCATGATCCGTAATGCCTCACACGAGCGAATCAAACGAGCGAAGTGCTCGTGGGCCATAAACGGGCTCACCCGGCCGTCCACTGTTTTATAGGCTCGTATGCCCTCAAAGGCGCCCGTGCCATAGTGCAGGCCCTGGGTCGAATCGGGCAGGGCCACGGCATCATCGGTGACGTACTCGCCGTTGTAGTAACGCCAGGGCAGCCGTGCGGCGTTCATCGGACACGCTCACGAACAGCAGCGATTTCTCGCGCTTTTTCGGCTTCCCCACACGACGTCGCCGCCGCCCGGCGGTCACGGATTCGGGCAGCCTTCCAACTCACCATCGCGCCGGTCGACGTCCTGCTGTCCGTCACCCCCCAGGTCACCTCAGCCGCGGTGCCGAACGCCTCTCCGGTATGCCGGATAATAGCGTTCTCGTGTATGCGCATGTCGGCATTACCGAGGGGACGGACGGGCTCGAACAGTACGGACAGATGATCCCGCCCGTCCGCTGTTTCGCTCAGGGTCGCCTGATAGTCAAGAATGGTCGGTGCCTGCGCGAGCAGTCCGTCTTCGAAGTCGAAAGCGGTTATCAACCGGTCGCCGAGGTGAATCTGATCGTCAACCCTGCCCAGCGGAACCATGGTGAACTGCTGATCCGATCCTCGGCTCTTTACCATGTCGCCCGTTCTGTACCGGACCAGTGGTTTCGCTCCCCGGTACAGATGTGTGATCACAAGCTCCCCTTGTCTTTCGCCCTCACGCCCGGCCTCGACACGACGGCCAGTAGCTGGGTCCACAATCTCGTAGAATACGTTTATGGGAGTGCTGTGAAGCTGCTTATCCGGGAAACAAACAGCCAGAATGGAAGCCTCTTGCGAAGCGTACATACAATTATAGACGTCCGCGCCCCAGATCGCTCCGATGCCTCGGAGAAGTCCTGGTGTGGAGAGCTCCCCGAGGGAAAGAATCGCTCGCACGCTCGTCTCCGCTGGATTCTTACCCTCCTGGAGGAGTCTCCTGGCCAGCGAAATAGACATGCCTGGGGTGCAGACCAGCACGTTCACGCCGAGCCTGTCGATTAACTCAAGCGCTCGGGAGAAGCCAACGAGAGGAGAATGCGGCCACATCTTTACTGTCGTATGCCCGAGAGCACGGAGAATGTCACCGAACGAGTCACCTGTCGAGTGCAGTTCCGTTGGTCCCATAACCGCTACCACGCAGTGGTCGGCATAATTCCGCAAAATCGGGGCGTATCCCTCCATCAACGCCAGGCCGGTGCGCATTGAGTCACGCGGCGAGCGTGGGCAGGGGGTGGATAGGCCGGTTGTGCCGGTCGTCTCGTAGTAGATCCAGCATTCCGACAGAGGTAATGCAGGCACTTCATCAAGATGGGTGCGGAGGTCAGCTTTCGTCGTGAAGGGAAGATTCTCGATGGCGACCGATGGGTTTTCCGTGCCAGCTATGTTCACCAGTCGGCGGGAGTAAAATGGAGAGCGCTCTCTGACATACGTCAATGTCTGGCCTATCTCATACGACTGATAGACGGCTAGCTCCGCTGGCGGCACCAGACCCGCCGCATACCGAGAGGCAAGTACCGCGAAGTCCGCCGTCTCTTCCAAAAAACGCTTGTCCAGCATCGGAAGCATGTATCGACTTCCTTTCCCATAAATGATCACGGGCCTGTCAAGCTAGCAGGAGGGAATTAGGTAAAATTCCTCTAACATTATCGTTACAATCATCTACCTGCTTCCCATGACTATTTGCCAACGGGACCATCGCGGTGCACATAGCGAGCCGGCTTGCCGTACAGATCCAAAATCTTGTCCGTCCATCACGTGTTCTGGCCTCCGCCCGACGATCCATGTCTAGCCGGCCATGGACGGGCGGTCAAGGCTGGTAAAGCAGCATTCACCTGCGCTGGCGGGACGAGCAAGCCGCTTTCCTTTGCGATGCTGCTAGCGCGC
>NZ_CAKJTP010000041.1:2412-12149 GCF_917627335.1 Protofrankia sp. CiT1
ACGTGCTCTGACCTCGATGAATTCATCGTAAGCACGCCTCCTGAGACCGAGATTCCACGGCTCGTAGGCATACTTGAGGCCTGGCCCCACTCGCTATCCCTGGTCGCATGGTTGAAAACAAGCCTGCCGGACCGAATTCCGCAGGTGCACGCCTGCTGGCAGATTGCTGGACATAGCTGGTACTTCCCGGTTCACTGGTAGGCAGGTACCCGCGTGAGACCCGGCTGACGAACAAGGGCGGCTCGGTTGTGCGCTGCCTCCAGCTCACCCAGAACAAGCGACACCCAGTGACGGACAGTCCAAGCATCAAGATCATATGCAACTTCGACTGGGCCGACCAGATCGACCGGGACGCGCCCACCCGGCCGCTGGCCTCGATTGCCGGTTCCTCACACCGGTCCTGGCGGTACTGGTCCCACTGACGTGGGGAGGTGTGGTCGACACCCGCTGCCTGGGCCGTTGGCGTCCGGCCAGGCCTGGGAACGGCTCGGAATCAGCGCCGCGGTCCGCAAGGTCGCAATATCAATATCGAATGTTAATCCTGCCGGTGCCGCTTCCCAGTTCACAGGCACTGTATCTTGAACTGGCCATTGTCGATTTCTTTCTGTCGACGCTACGCCGACGCATTGCCGTGCCGGCATGGCGTTGCGGCCTGGGGGTAAAAGATTCCCCCAGGGCACTCAGTCTCGCGACGCTGCTCCACGACGCCGGGCACTCATCTGGGCCGCACGCCATCCACGTCGCTTGTGGCCAAACACGCTATTAGTTAAGCTAACGTCATGGTGGATGCAGGGGGAACCCTCTCAGCCGCGACCGAGCGGCTAGGCGATTCATTTTTCCAGGATCCCCAGGGCTTTTTCGCGCGGCTGCGCTCGTCCGCGCCGGTGACTCCGGTCATCACACCCGAGGGTGTCCAGGTCTGGCTCGTCACCCGGTACGAGGACGTGCGCGCCGCGCTGGCCGATCCCCGCCTGGCCAAGGACTGGGTAACACACATGACACCCGAAGATTTCGACATCAACGTGGACCCCGTACAGGCGTTTCTCGACCAGCACATGCTGAACCTCGATCCGCCCGACCACACCCGGCTACGCCACCTGGTGGTGAAAGCCTTCACTCCACGCCGGGTGGCCGCCCTGCGGCCACGGATCTCGGACATCACCGACGAGCGGCTGGACGCGATGGCGAACGGCCCCGCTGAGACAGATCTGATCGAGGTGTTCGCGTTTCCGCTGTCAGTGACCGTGATCTGCGAGCTGATCGGCATTCCAGTCGGCGACCGGCAGGCGTTCCGTAAGTGGTCGGAGACGCTGTTGTCCTCGCGGGGGACGCGCGAGGAATCTCGCGCGACCGCCGTCGCTATGTACGAATATTTCACGCACCTGGTCGCGGAGCGCCGACGGTCACCGGCAGACGACCTGCTCTCGGCGCTGATCGCGGCCCGCGACTCGGGTGATTCGCTGTCGGAGCACGAATTGCTTTCGATGATGTTCCTGCTGCTCGTCGCCGGGCATGAGACAATGCTGAACCTGATCGCCGGCGGGGTGCTGGCGCTGCTGACTCATCCAGCCGAACTAAATCGGTTGCGCGACGATCCTGCGCTGTTGCCTTCGGCGGTCGAGGAGCTGCTGCGGTACGCGAACCCCCTGAACCACGCGACCGAACGATTCACGCTGGAGCCGGTGACCATCGGCGACGTCGTCATCCCCGCGGGAGAATGGGTCATGCTCGCAACGGCGTCGGCGAACCGGGATCCGTCACGGTTCGCCGACGCGGACCGGCTGGACGTGGGCAGGGACGCGTCGGGCCACGTGGGGTTCGGGCACGGGATCCATTATTGCCTCGGCGCGCCGCTGGCACGGCTGGAGGGCGAGATTGCGTTCGGGAGCTTGCTGCCCCGCTTCCCCGGACTGGCGCTGGCGATGCCCGAATCGTCGCTGCGTTGGCGGCCCTCCAGCCTCATCCACGGGCTGGAGAACCTCCCTGTCCGGCTGCGCTGACCCGCGCCCCTACCAGGCAGTGCCCACCGGAGGCTCTCGCGCCGCCTGACAAACTCGGCTCAGCTGTCGAAGTCACCAGCCCAAAAATCGCCAACGTGCGATATGCGCGGACAGCTGGCACCCGGGATACCCGCGTGTCAGCCAGAGCCGGCGTCAAATCGTTTGTACCGAGATCGTATTCGGCGCAGCTGCTGGCCCCAAGCTGGCCTCCCGTAGCCGTTCCCTTAAGACCGCGGCCACATCGTCAGGCGCAGCATGGTGGTAGAAATGGCCACCGTCGAAGACCGTGAGATGGAAGTCAGCTGATGTCAGGCTTCCCCAGGCGCTGAGCCTGTCCAGGCTGACGCCAGGATCATGGCGGCCGCCCATCGCCGTGACCGGCACCTGTAACGAGCTCCGGTGCGGGATATACGTCTCCCAGACCTCAAGATCCGCGCGGAACAAGGGTAACAGTAGTTGCACCAGCTCCGGCTGGGCTAATACCTCTGGTGAAGTCCCTTCCAGATCCGCGATGACCGCTAGAAGCTCGCTGTCCGGCAAATCATGCAGCTGCGGCCCGGCAGGCGGCAGATGCGGCGCGCCAAGCCCCGAGACGAAAAGATGTCTCGGCGGCTTGCCGAGCGCGGACAGCTCATGCGCCAGTTCATAACTGAGCAAAGCGCCCATACTGTGCCCGAACAAGGCGAACTCCCTCCCCGCGCGGGTCGCCAAAGGCCCGCTCAGGTCGGCGACAAGCTCCGTGGCCGAATGGAGCGCCGGCTCTCCATGGCGGTTTTCCCGTCCCGGGAACTGTACGGGTATCGCCTCAATGCCCGGGGCCAGCAATACAGGCCACTCCCGATATATCGACGCGCCTGCCCCTGCATGAGGCAGACAGAACAACTGGATCGCGTCCGCGTCCAGCGTCGGCGGAGGAATGGCTTCCGCCCGGCACGGAGGGAAAAACAACACGTCAGTCGCCCTCCTCATAGAAGCCCTTCCCCAGGCTGGGCTCCCGGATCGCTCCGCTCCCGGATGTACTTGACAATGCCGCGCACCGTCGGGTCCTCGAAGAACTCTGCCAGCGTTATGTTCACGCAGAAGCGCCTGCCCAACTGAGTGAGCAGTCTGATCGCGAGCATGGACTGCCCGCCGCTCTCGAAGAAGTTCTCCGCACGACTGAAGGCCGGCACATCCAGCAGCCGTCCGATAATGGCCGCGACCTCGTCATCGAGCGCTTCGGCCACTGCCAGGCAGCCGCCATTATCTGCCGGAGACGATGCGCTCGCTGAAAATGACAGCCGCGCCCGGTCTATTTTCATGTTGGCGTTCTTCGGCAGTTCGGGGAGGCGAATCAACCGTGCCGGAACCATATAGTCGGGCAGCCGGTCACGCAGGAACGCCCTAAGCTCGCCTGTTTCCGGGGATGCTTCGCCTGCCCCTACGTAATAACTGACAAGTGTTTTGTCGCCAGCTCGGATGTCAGCGTCAGCGATCGTCGCTGCCTCCCTGATGCCAGGGTGCCGCAGCAGCGTCGCATCGACCTCATTCATTTCGACTCGAAAGCCTCGGATTTTGACTTGGGAGTCAACGCGGCCGAGGAAATCAAACAAGCCGTTTGACAATCGGCATACCAAATCCCCTGTGGCGTACATCCGCTGGCCCGGTTCTGCCGCGAAGGGATCCGGAAGAAACCGCTCGGCCGTCAGCTCCGGCTGGCCGAGATAACCACGCGCGACGCCGTCACCGCCGATATAGAGCTGGCCGGACACACCGGCCGGCTGAGGACGCAGCATGTCATCGAGCACGTAACAGGTCGTGTTCGAGATGGGACGGCCGATCGGCACTCTCAGCTGCTCTGCCGGCATCGGCGTGACGTGGTGTGCGGTGGCAAGCGTCGTGCATTCCGCGGGGCCGTAACCATTGACCAGCGTGCAACCTGGTAGTACCGCGACGGAGTTGGCTTGGCTGACCGCCATTACGTCACCGCCAACCAGAATCTGAGAAACCGTGGAAAACGTCGAAGGGTCATCCGCCGCAAGCTGGTTGAAGAGCGGTGTCGCCATCACCATGGTGTTAATGCGGTCCGCTCGCAGGGCGTTTGCCAGCCGGCCCGGCGAGAGTATGGTGTCACGGTCGAATCCAACCAGCTCCCCGCCGTTGAGCAACGCGCCCCATACCTCGACCGTGACAGCGTCAAAAGCCGCGTTCGAGATCTGTGCCACCCGGTCGCCTGGCCCGAACTTGATGTAATCAATGTTTCGTGTGCGCCGCACCACGTTGCGGTGTGTTACACAGATTCCCTTCGGTATACCGGACGATCCCGACGTGTACACTACATAGGCAAGATTCTCAGAGCCAGCGCCCCCATCTATCCGGACATCATGAGTGACGCCATCTCGCGTTGTCTCCCCCAAGTGCTCGGCAACTGTGATCACAGGGATTCCAAGAGCGGTCAGACCGTCCTCGTCTGCCTCCGTCAGCAGCGCCACAGGCTTGGATTCTTCCAGAATTGTATGTAACCGACGGGCCGGGCAGGATTGATCCAGCGCCAGATAGGCACCACCAGCCTTGACGGTGGCAAGCATGCCCACAATGACACTGAGGCTCCGATCCGCGTGGAGCGCGACCAGCTGATCAGGCCCCACACCGAGTTCCCGCAGTCGGGAGGCCAGAGAGTTGGTTATCCTGTCAAGCTGCTGGTACGTCAACGTAATAGGACCATATGTCACGGCGGGCGCACCGGGGCAGCGTACGACCTGCTGTGCGAACAGATCGCACAGCGAACCGCTCCGGGGATATTCGGTGGGCATTTTATTCCACGTTATTATAGGATCACGATCCGACGGGACAAGAGGCGCCGCGGCAGCCTCCTCAACCCCTATATCAAATTTCGGCATGAGCGTCCAGTTCTCTCATCAGTTGATTCGTTAACCGGTCGGCATAATTCGGCTATTCTTTCGCGGAAATTCCTTGATTCCTCATTTATGAGACGAGGCCGGCAGCCACAGCGGCATGACGTTCCCGACCTTTTCGATCATTCCATGGCAGTAGGAGCCGCTGTGGTCACGACTCTGCGTCGGCATAAATGGATATTGCAGCCGCTTATGATCAACTGTGAATATACCATCCACTGGCATCGTTTCGATCTTGATCGCATTGGCCAGATCCGTCATATATTCCGCTGGGATCTGTACTGTATAGCTGCGTGAACCGCAGCCCAAGAAGCGGAGCACCTGGAAACCGTCAGTATGCACATCCATGGGAGTATTGCTATACATATAAGGACGATTCAGCATATCGATCTCGAACAGGGCCCGCACCTTGCTGTCGTCCCACCAGTCCTGGCTCTGCGTGAAGCAACGCACGTGATCGACAAAAAGTTCTCTGTACTCATGCAACACGGAATGGATGAAGAGACCGTAATTATTTACATCGTAGTAATCGGCGTCCCGGATGGAGCGGTCCGCGTAGGAGATGATGGGGTCAGCTTCTCCTTGCCGGCGCAGGAATTCAGCAAAGGCGGCGAATATTTCCTGGTACTGGATTCCAGCCTGCCTCACCAGATAGCGGCTTACCGACCGGAGGCTGTGCGTATTATGCAGGGCATGGAAGGCGTAGAAATAATACATGCCCTCGACAAACTCTTCTTCGGAAACTTCTTTCGTGCCAATAACAATCCGGGCTTCCGCGACTTCTCCGCCGGCCGGCCTGGTTACTATCCCCATTTCATCCGCATGATGATATATGGGTGTATTGTTGAGGAGCAGATGCGGATACGCGATCACCGTTTGTGCTTCGTTCTCGCACAGCGTGCCAATGCCTCGCTCAAAAGAAGCGATAGTTTCCCCTGGTAATGGCCAGATTAGCTCGACGAAGGAGCTGATCCTCCTTTCGCGTAAATCTTCCTGGATCGCGGCGAAGGCGCTCAGTCTGATGTTCGATCGAGAGATCAGATCAAGGCTGCCCGGCTCGAGGGTCTGTAGCGATACCGGCTGCGAGGCGATGAGGTTTGCGTCCTGGAAGATACCAGCGATTTCGGTGACCGCATGCGGCTTGTTTTTCGCCGCGGAGAAATAAACGACGTTTGGCGCCCCATGACTTCTTGCGCAGATCGTGATGTGCCGAGAAATATCAATGTCTCGGCTTAGCATCCCCCAGTTTGCGTCGGCAATGAAAAGGAACAGTATCTCGTTTTCGGCTATCCATTTGATTTCATCACGGACCCGCTGCTCATCGAAGCGGTACACCCGATCATTCGTAGCGGCACCCCAGAAACAAAACCCACAGTGGTATGGGCAACCGCGGTTCGTCTCCAAAATTGCTATACTGTAAGCAGCATCGAATATTCCCGTCAGGAATGGCGATGGAATGTCGTCAAGACTGCTAATCCTCGGCTGTTTCGGAGTCGTCACCAATTCGCCGTCACGGTAGAAGCTGAGACCATTGACTTCATGGAGACGCGGACTGGAGTCGGTCAGCGCGAGCAGGTAGCGCGTGAAGGTGATCTCTCCTTCTCCGTTACAGAGAACGGTCCGCTCATCATCACTACTGAGGTAACGGTGGGCCTGCGACATCACCTGAGGGCCGCCAAAGATGATCTGCACATACGGTCTTGCTTGCCTGAGGGCAGCCGCAACAGACCTCACCAGGTTCATATTCCATACGTAGCAGCTGAACGCGTACACATCGGCAGCTGACCCGACCAGGTCCCGGATGATATCGGCCCGGGGTGTCTTGGCGACAGCCGCATACCGCTCGAAGCGATACTCACTGCGAATCACCGAATCCGTCATGGCATACGCTTGAAGGTAACCGGAGGCCAGCGGTGTCATCCGCTCGAAAACGGTCAGTTCAACGAGCATGGCCTTCTTCAATTCGCTCGCCTTTCAGGAGATGGAAAGCACCCGACGAGTGGCACCGCCTACGAACGACTCCGTTATGAACGACCAGTGTCGCTCCAGTACCAGCCAGAGCACGCCGCGGGCTCAAAGCGAGTGAGATAGGGTACCGGATGATCAGCATTTTCACAAACATGGTCATCAGCGGATAGATCCGCACAGTGATCGATGGGCCGGTGGCAGTAAAGACCTGACAATAATATTCTCGAGGATAAAACAGGGAATGACCTAGAGAGTCCGTTCAAGTAAATCATCAGGCGCATATGAAATCTTGCCGGGTGACGCGGCCAGACCGAAGACGAGCTATCATGAGGATCATAGCAGCCGCTCTGGTCAAGCGGAGCGCACCGATAATTAACGGCCCAAGATCTGCGAGATTCTCTTGGTGACTGCTTGCAAACTGCTCCAGAACAAAACAACCAGTGCCGCGGGACCAATCGCGGCGAGGTTAGAACCCCGTTGGCCCGAGTACCTGTCACCTCCATTGGTTAACAAATTAGTGGATCATTGATCCAAACGTGACCAACGCATCGAACGATATGTTAACGGATAGACAACGTGTTGACTAAGACGACGAACTTAGTTCGGTAAATCAGGGTAAAGAGCGCTCATAATGAACTTGGTTCGCCACCACAGCGTGTTTCGGAAGTCATCGTTCGATCAGGGAGCCGCCTCCAGGTGGTTCCTGACAAGGCCACAGGCCCGACCGATACCGGATGCGTGGTATTCGATGTGGCCGAGAACGCGGCCAAGGGCCGCCTGGAGGCGGCGAGCCGGACAGCTGGCTTCCGCAACACGCCCTGGTACGGCTTCCGCGGGAAGGTGGTCGGCGGACCGGCTTTTGATCGTCCTCTCCGAGCTATGACGCCCTCAGGACGAGCCCCTTCAGGCGCGCTTGCTGACCGGGGCCGGCTCAGGAACTGCGGCTTTCGCACCGGCCGTTCGGCGCTCGACCAACCCGAGCGCTACACCGGCAATGATGATCACACCGCCGAGGACCTGCGCGAGCCGCACTGTCTCCCCATTGATCACCACAGCGCCGAGCACACCGAACACCGGTACCAGGTTGAGGATGTTGACCGCGACGCTCGAGGCCATCCGGCGCAGGCCGTAGTTATAGAGGAGAAAACCGCCGACAGAGCACGCCACGGCCAGATAGGCGAGCAGCTCCGAAACCGTGACGCCCGGCAGCCGCCACTCCCCGATCTCCAGAAGCGAGGCGAGCAGGAAGCCGACAGCGCCCGCGACGGTCTGGTAATAGGTGAGGTTCACCGCGTCCTGCCCGCGGCCCGCGTACTTGCTCAGCACGTTGTACCCGGCCCACACCAGCCCGCCGAGCAGCAGCAGGACATCGCCGAACCAACGCGCGCTGCCCCCGACTTCCGCCCCGTTGCGCACGACCAGAAAGGCTCCCCCAACGGCGATCAGCACGCCAACGACCCGAAAGGGCGGCATCCTGATCCGGAAGAGCACCCGTTCCAAGAGCATGGTCATCAGCGGATAGGAGGCCACGATCAGGGACGCGTCGGAAGCGGTCGACAGATCGACGCCGATGTTCTCCAGCACGAAGTAGGCCGTGATGCCGAGCAGGCCGCTCAGATAGATCATCTGCCGCTGGCGGACATCCGGCCGGGCAACCGGGTTGCGGCGCGTGCGCACCATGATCCCGAGTGACACAGCGGCGATTGTGAAGCGGATGGCCCCGATGGTCAGTGGCCCGACTTCTGCCAGCACCTCCTTGGTCACCGCGTACGAACTGCTCCAGATCAGCGCGGCCGCCACGACAGAACAGATCGCCAAGGCCTTTGTCGTCCGCTCATCCACCCTGATGTCCCTTCCCCTCCGAGCTCCACGACTCCGCCCGGACCGCGTAGCAAGAAAGCGAATCACGAACGGAATTATTGCAATGATGCTAACAATCAATCCAATGAAATGGCAGATTGGCCGAATATAATTCGGCTTTTCAGAAAGGTGGCAGAACATGGACGAACTAGATTCGGCGTTACTACGGCTTCTCCAGCAAGACGGTCGGCGCACCAACCGGGACCTGGCGCAGAAGCTGGGGATCGCCCCCTCCACCTGCCTGGAGCGGGTGCGCTCCCTCCGCGAGCGCGGTGTGCTGCTCGGATTCCACGCCGACGTGGACCTCCCCTCGCTCGGCCGGGGGCTACAAGCGATCATCGCTGTGCGGGTACGGCCCCCCACACGTGCGGTCATCGAGCAGTTCCAGGCGTTCGTGGCGCGGATGCCCGAGGTGATCGCGGTCTTCGTGCTGACGGGCACCGACGACTTCCTTCTCCACGTGGCGGTTCGCGACGCCGACCATCTCCATTCGGTGGTCCTGGACAAACTGACTGAGCTCCAGGCGCTCGCGGACGTACGCACCTCGGTGATCTACGGGCACTCGCGGAAGAACGTCATCGAGCCAATGTGAGGCTGTGGGCGCACGTCGTGGGCTAGGCCGTTGACCTGTGCGGACGACGGGTTGGGAGCATGGCTGCTCGACATGGTCGCCGGCCGGACAGCTGTTTCGCCCAGTAGCGCCTTGAGCGACCGGCAACAGGGGACGCGGCGTCGCGAGGCTGGGGCACGCGCCTCACCTCATCGCTGCCCATCCATGGCCGCGCGGTGCACGGCTGCCCCGGCTTGCCGGTCGCCCCCACCATCTCCGGTGACTTCCCGCGCCGCCTCACGCGGAGAAGCCGCCCACGCCGAAGAAGGAGGGGCGTGGGGCAGCAGCGCCGCTGAGCACAGTGCTGGTCAGCGGCTGCCGCGCGCTGGCGAGCGGCACCTGGAAAGTAGTGGCCACGCTGGTGATGAGGGGCGTCCCAAGGCTGCCTACCACCACGACGACCAA
>NZ_CAKJTP010000041.1:12632-28104 GCF_917627335.1 Protofrankia sp. CiT1
CGATGAACAGCGATGAACAGCAGCGAGGGAAGCAACAGCCCCGGCTTGGACCGCGGCCTGGCGGAGCGCCCGCCAGGCACGGCACCCACCAGGCAGCGTCCCTGGCCAGAAACCCGTGTGAAGACCGAGCGGATGCTGCTCTCCGGCCCCCAGCGCACGGTAGAAACATTCACCTGCCGCCGTGCCAGCCGCGGGCGTCAACGGAATGGCGACGGACAGTATCCCGACGCCCGGCGTTCTCGCTCTCAACGGATAATTCATCCATCGGATGACAACGCCGAACCGCGTACCGCCGCGGGCATCACGGCAGGCCCACCCGCCGGACCAGCCGGCCGGAGCGTCAGGATTCGACCCAACCGCGCGCCCGCGCGAGGTCGAGGAGCCGCTGCCGTATCTGGCCAATCTGGCCACCGGTCAACGTCGGTACCCCCTCGACAAGTATCTCAGTGAGCACATGGAGAAACTCGGCGGTGGTCAGGACATCGCACATCTCGTCGTCGTCGGTGCCCGAACCCGCAAGGTTCGGGCTGGTGGCACGGGGAAAAAACGGGCCGACCCCGGCCCGGTCAACAAGACGGACAGCTGAGGCCTTCAGACCCTTGTCACCCTCCTCCGCTTTGAACTCGACAAGTACGCCGGGCCGGAACAGATACTTTTCATCCTCCAAATCGTTCACATGCATGAAGATGTCATCGCCGCCCTCGTCAGGCGCGATGAAGCCGTAGCCACGAATCCCGTCGAACCGCACGATCCTGCCAGTACCCACCGCATCAACCTCTACCTCAGGGCGAACGTCCCAAACCGTGAGACCGCACGCACATTGCCAGCTGAACCCAACCAAGTCAACCGCTGACACACAGGAAAGAGCAAATGATCATCATGCTGGCGGTGGATCACACGGGCGGTCCGCGCCGGCCAGCCGGTCGCATGAGGCCGTCTTCCGCTGACCTGGCACGGTTAGGCTGGGAAGCTCAGACGCCCCGGCCGCGGCCGACCGACCGACCGACCGCCAGTGGCACCGGCGTTTGCCCACCGCGACCGAAGGGGTTTCGTGACCGACCGTTGGATCCACCTTGATGGCTGTGACAACGCCCGCGACCTCGGGGACCTGCCCACAACGGACGGTGGCTCGACCAAGCGGGGGCTTCTGATCCGGTGCGACACGGTCCAGCAGCTGACGGTGGAGGGTACGGACGTACTGCTCAACGGGTTCGGTCTACGCACCGTGCTGGATCTGCGGACGCCGAGGGAAGCGGCGGCCGAGGGCCGCGGGCTGCTCGCGGAGACCGCGGTCCGTTACCGCAACGTGGCGTTCGTTCCCGACGTCTATCTCGTGCCCGGCGACCCCGAACACAAGGTGATCGTCGAACAGCGATCCAGGCAGGAGACGGTCGAGCACTACGTGGACTATCTGACCCGTCCCGGCAGCACGGTGCCGGCGGCACTGCGGCTGCTCACCCAGCCAGCTGAGCTACCGGTCCTGTTTCACTGCGCGGCGGGCAAGGACCGCACCGGTGTCCTTGCCGCGCTCGTTCTGGATGTCGTCGGGGTCCGGCGCGAAGCGATCGTCGACGACTACGTCCTGACCAATGAACGGCTGCCGCGGATCAGGGAACGCCTGATCGCGATGCCGACCTACGGCAGGAGCGCGCGCGGCGACATCGGTTGCCGGCCCGAGACGATGTGGGCCTTCTTCGAGACCGTCGACCAGCGCTGGGGCGGCACGGCCGGCTGGGCGCTCGACCATGGCATCACCCAGGCCGAGCTGGATGTCCTGCGGAAGGCACTCGTCGACTGACGCCCCGCCTTCCCTGTTCCCTGTTCCCTGTCCGCCCTGGGCGGACAGGGAACAGGGAAGGCCGCTCGACGCTGCGATGTTGCAAGCGACGTAAGCATGTAATCAGATCGCTTGTCTGGGACCGGCGCCGGGAGGCCGTGATGCAGGATCCGATGGACGCCTACTCGCAGGTGGTGACCAGGGTCGCCGCCGCGCTCTCCCCCGCTGTCGCGAGCCTGCGGGTACGGACCAGCGCGGGTGCGGGCGCTGGGTCCGCCGTGGTTTTCACCGACGACGGTTTCCTACTGACCTCCGCCCACGTCGTCGACAGCGGCCTGCCGGGCAGGGAACGGAACGCCGTGACCGGCACGGCTGAGTTCACCGACGGCACGGAGCGGGTCGTGGACGTGATCGGCGCCGATCCGCTGTCCGATCTCGCCGTGCTGCGCGCCCGCGGTAGCACGCCTCCGCCGGCCACGCTCGGCGATGCCGCAACGCTTGCCGTCGGCCAGCTCGTCGTCGCCGTGGGCAATCCGCTGGGGCTGACCGGCAGCGTCACGGCAGGGGTTGTCAGCGCGCTCGGCCGGTCGCTGCCGACCCGGGCCGGCGCGACCGTCCGTGTCATCGACGAGGTGATCCAGACCGACGCCGCTCTCAACCCGGGTAACTCCGGCGGCGCCTTGGCCGATGCGAACGCCCACCTCGTCGGCGTGAACACCGCCGTCGCCGGGATCGGCCTCGGGCTCGCCATCCCGGTCAACGACACCACCCGCCGCATCCTCGCCGCGCTCATGCGTGACGGTCGGGTCCGGCGGGCCTATCTCGGGGTGGCCAGTTCCCGGGCTCCGCTCCCGCCGCACCTGGCGGAGCGGTTCGGCCGCCGGCACGGCGTACGGCTGGCGGAGGTCGTGGTGAACAGCCCGGCCGGACGGGCCGGGCTGTTCACCGGCGATCTGGTGCTCTCGGTCGCCGGGCGGCCGGTCGCCGCATCCGGCGACCTCCAGCGCCTCATGACCGAGGAGACCATCGGAAAACCGGTCGAACTGACCGTATGGCGGCGCGGCGCGCTCGTCGACGTCATCGTCGTCCCCCAGGAACTGGTGCTCACCTGATCGACACGGCATCAACCGCGAAAGTCGTTACCATGCGGTAATGACCGTGCCCATACGACCGGCCAGCGGCCCACCGTCGACCGGACGCGGGCGCTACCCGACCACCGCCAACCATGCGGGTACCGGTAGCGCCCCGTATGACGAGCGCCTCGACCCGGTGTTCGTGGCCATGCTGCGAACCTCGATAACCAGGCTCGCGCGCTCACAGCGGGCGGAACGCCAGCGTGACCCACGGGCGCTGCCGTTCAGCCTGATTTCAGCCCTGTCCACGCTGCAACGGCTGGGGCCGCTGACGCCGACGCAGCTCGCCCACGTCGAAGGTGTGCGTAAACCGTCGATGACACGCGCGCTGGCAACGCTGATCGAACGTGGCCTGGCGATCAAAGAAAACGACGAATACGACGGTCGCCAGTGCATCGTGCGGATTTCCGACCAGGGTCTCACCGCCGTCCAGGAATCCCGGCGTGTCGTCGACAGCTGGTACTCCCGCCGCCTTCGCCAACTGAGCCACCAGGATCTGGCGGACCTCATGCGCGCCGGTGGCGCACTCGCCCGGCTCGCCAGCGAGACGACCTGAACCGCTCAGCGCGGGCCTGGCCGCGGTCCCCAGGCGCTGGACGGGCTGGCCGGCCTCGGCCTCGGCCTCGGCGCGCGGGCCCGGGAGCCGTTCCCGGCCGGCAACGCCCAACGGGTATCCGCAGTCCGGAGCGCACTTCCGAGAAGATCCACCGGATATGCCCTACTGTGCCGGAAACAGCTCCGCGCCGGCTTGGAGCGCCTGGCAACAGGGGACGCGAGCTGGCACCGGCGGGAAACAGATCTGAGCCCATGGATCTGAACCTATGGAGAGGACACCGTTGCGGATCGCGTTGCTGTCATACCGCAGTCTGCCCACCTGCGGCGGTCAAGGCGTGTACGTCCGGCATCTTTCCCGCGAACTCGTCATGCTGGGCCACCACGTCACGGTGGTGAGCGGGCCACCCTACCCCCTGCTCGACCCCGGGATCGAGCTGCGCATGCTGCCCAGCCTCGACCTGTACGCCGAGCCCGATCCGTTCCGCTGGCCGTCCCCACGGGAGCTGCGCACCGTCGCCGACGCCGTCGAGTTCGGCCTGATGCGCACCGGCCAGTTCTCCGAGCCGCTGGCGTTCAGCATCCGGGCCGCCCGTGCGCTGCGACCGGATACCGGCCACCCACCCCGCTTCGATATCGTCCATGACAACCAGGGCTTGGGCTACGGCCTGCTCGCCCTGCGCCGGGCGCTGCGCCCGCACGGCGTTCCGGTGGTGGCGACGGTGCACCATCCGATCACCGTCGATCGCCGGCTGGCGCTGGCTGCCGCACCGGACCGGACCGCGCGTGCCGGCATCCGCCGCTGGTACTCCTTCCTGCCGATGCAGGCCCGGGTCGCTCGCAGCCTCGACGGCATCATCGTTCCGTCCCAGAGCTCCCGCCAGGAGATCATCCTCGACATGAGGGTGGCCGCGGCGGCGATGCGCACCGTCCCGCTCGGTGTCGATGCCGACGTCTTTCGCCCCGCCACCGCCCCGGCGTCGGCTTTGGCGTCGACGCCAGGGCGCATCGTGGTCGTGACCAGCGCGGACGTACCGCTGAAGGGGCTGGGAGTGCTGCTGGAGGCGCTCGCCAAGGTCCGGGCCGAACGTGACGCCCACCTGGTGTGCGTCGGTGCGGCCCGGCCGGGTGGCGCTATCGAGCACCAGGTCGACGACCTCGGCCTCACCGGCGTCGTCACGTTCCGCCCGAACCTGTCCGAAACGGAACTCGTCACGCTGCTGCGGTCAGCGGAGCTGGCCGTGGTGCCGTCGCTGCACGAGGGCTTCAGCCTGCCCGCGGTCGAAGCGATGGCCTGTGGCGTGGCACTGGTCACGACCACGGCCGGTGCGCTTCCGGAGGTGGTCGGGCCGGCCGGGCAGGCCGCCGCGCTCGTCGCGCCCGGGGACGCCGAGGCGCTGGCCGCCGCGATCGGACGGCTGCTCGACGACCCGGCGCTGCGAGCGCGGATGGGCGCCGCCGGCCGCACCCGGGTGAAGGAGCGCTTCTCCTGGCGAGCCGCGGCCGCCGCGACCGCGGCGTGGTATGCGGACCGGATCGACGCGGTCCGGTCCGGGCGCGAGCGCTCCTCGGCGGCCGGCCCGCACCCATGCTGACGGTCGACTTCGACCGCTACCCGGTCACCGAGGGCTGCCGTCTGCTCGATCTCGGCTGCGGCACGGGCCGGCATGGTTTCGAGGCGTTCCGCCGAGGCTCGGAGGTGGTCGCGCTCGACCACGCGGCGGCCGAGGTCACCGGTGTCGGGCAGATGTTCGCCGCGATGGCCGCGCAGGGCCAGGTGCCGCCGGCGGCACGGGCCGCCTGCGTGCGCGGGGACGCGCTCGCGCTGCCGTTCGCCGACGCCACCTTCGACCGGGTCATCGCCGCGGAGGTGCTCGAACACATCGCGGACGACGCCCGCGCCATGGCGGAGCTGGCCCGCGTGCTGCGCCCCGGCGGGCTCGCCGCGGTCACCGTCCCGGCCTGGCTGCCTGAGCGGATCTGCTGGCGCCTCTCGACCGCTTACCACAGCGTGGAAGGCGGGCACATCCGCATCTACCGGCAACGCGATCTACTGGCCCGGTTACGCGCCGTGGGGCTCGACCCCGTTGACAGGCACACCGCGCATGCTCTGCACGCTCCGTACTGGTGGCTGCGCTGCCTGGTGGGAGTGCACAACGACGGCCACCCCGCGACCAGGCTCTACCACCGGGTGCTGGTCTGGGACATGATGCGCCGGCCGTGGCCCACCCGCCTCGCCGAACGGGTGCTCAATCCGCTCATCGGCAAGAGCGTCGTGTTCTATCTGCGCAAACCGGAGGTCCCGCGTGCGGCCGGTTAAGCCCACCCCACCGCTCACCCCGGACGCGATCGCCGAGACCGCGGCCACGATCGTCGCCGTCCAGGAGCCCGACGGCGCCATCCCCTGGTATCCGGGCGGGCACACCGACCCGTGGGATCACCTCGAGTGCGCGATGGCGCTACGGATCGCCGGCCGGCCAGACACCATCGAAGCCGTGGACGCCGCCTGGGAGTGGATCCGCCACACCCAGCGGGATGACGGATCATGGGCGACCAGCTACGTCGCCGGTCAGATCAAGGACGACTTCGCCGACAGCAACCAGTGCGCCTACGTGGCGACCGCGGCCTGGCACAGCTGGCTCGCCACCGGCGACCGTTCCTTCCTGCGGCGGATGTGGCCGGTCGTACGTGCCGCGCTCGACTTCGTCGTGGGCCTGCAGGCCGCCGGCGGCCAGATCTGGTGGGCACGCTCGGCGGACGGCACCGCCTACCCCGAGGCGCTGCTCACCGGATGCTCCAGCACCCTGCACAGTCTGCGCTGCGGGCTCGGTCTCGCCGCCGCGCTCGGCGAGGCGGTGCCCCGCTGGGAGGCGGCTGCCGGCGCCCTGCACCACGCTCTGCGCGACCATCCGGAGCGCTTCGTGGACAAGCGCCGGTGGTCTATGGACTGGTACTACCCGGTGATCGGCGGCGCGCTGCGCGGCCCGCGGGGCCGGGACCGGCTGCGTAGCCGGTGGGACGACTTCGTCGTCGACGGCCTCGGCGCCCGGTGCGTGGCCGACCAGCCGTGGGTGACCGGCGCCGAGACCTGCGAGCTGGCGATCGCGCTGCATCTGGTCGGGGAGAGCGGCGCCGCGGCCGGGCTGCTCGAAGACATCCAGTTCCTGCGGCACAACGACGGCAGCTACTGGACGGGCTGGCAGTTCGCCGAAAAGCTGTACTGGCCACCGGAGCAGAGCACCTGGACGGCCGCGGCGGTGCTGCTCGCCGTCGACAGTCTCACCGGCGGCGTCACCGAGGCCGCGTTCCGCGGGGACGGCCTGCCCGCGCGACGATCGGCATCCGGTCCCGGCGCGGTGGGTGCGGCAGCGATCCCGCTCGGCTGTTCCTGCGGCCGCGGCTCGGCCGGCCGGCCGCCGGAAAACCTCCGGTCAGGCAGCGCGTTCGAGGACCCGCAGCGATCCCGTGCGTGACCGCTCGGTGAAACCCTCGCCCAGCGCCCGCTGAAACACGGCGAAAGGCGCCTGACCGCCGTCCGCCGGGTCCGCGAACACATCATGGATGACCAGCCGGCCGCCGGGCGAGACGTGGCGCGCCCAGGCCTCGTAATCGGCCTGAGCCTGTTCGTGGGTGTGCCCGCCGTCCAGGAACAACAGCCCGACCGGCGTCGTCCACCACCGCCCCACCGCCTCGGACCGGCCGACGACCACCGTCACCACATCCGCCACCCCCGCGTCCGCGAGGGTACGCCGCAGCGCCGGCAGGGTGTCGAGCCGGCCCGTACGGGGATCGACGAGGGCCGGATCATGGTACTCCCAGCCGGGCTGGTTCTCCTCCGAGCCGTGGTGATGATCGACGGTGACGACCGCGGCCCCAGCCCGCCGGGCCGCCGCCGCCAGATACAGCGTCGACTTTCCGCAGTAGGTGCCGATCTCACAGATCAGCACGCCCGCGGGCACCTGCGCCGCCGCGGTGTACAGCGCGAGCCCCTCCCCCGCCGGCATGAAGCCCGTCGCGGCCTCGGCCGCCTGCCGCAACGCACCATCCACGCCCACTCCTCGCTATTAACGGATCTTGCTTAGCGTGACCGTGTCCGGCTCCGCCGTCCTCCTGATCGTGAGGGGCATGGTATCGGCGTGATTATGATCATCCGTGCCGTCGTCATGGCTGTTCGCAGGCGCCCTGCCGTCGCCATCCACAGCGTCGCCATCACCGTTGTCCATGTTGTCTATATTGTCTGTGCCATCCGGGCCATCCGGGCCATCCGGGCCATCCGTGTTATCCGTGTTATCCACTTCGTCCGGGTGGCCGAGCAGGCGTGCCGGCATGATCCGGAAGAAGGCCCAGAAAAGCACGGAGAGAACCGCGAACCCGCCGAACAGCCAGGCCGCTCGCCGCCAGACCTGCCCATCGCCCATCCCGAGCAGCCCGGAGGGGTCAAGCACCAGGATCGCGAAAAGTGTCAGCGCGACGCCACAGGTCGCGGCCCAGGCCAGGCGGCTCCACTCCCACAGCTTGCGGCCGTCCAGGTAGTGAATGGGCAGCAGGACGACGGGTGCGGCCACCACCGCGCCCGCCACCACCTGGCACAGCACGTTCTCAGTGACCGCGAGGGCGAACGCGCCCTGGCCGGAGCCGTGCCGCCGCAGGGCCGCCACCACGGGGACACGCACCAGCCACGCGGCCACCGCGACCGCCAGCATGACCAGCGCACCGACCAGCACGGCCCGCCCCTCGTCACGCGGGGCCAGCCGCCGCCCGCCCCGGGCGCGGTACTCCGCGATCAGCCCGTACACATAGCCGGGGTTGAACGCGGCGCCCCAGGACAGCAGCGCGCAGCCGACAGCCACGACAGCGGCGCCCGGCAGCACCTCCAGTTCACCGCGCCCGCCACCGGACGCCCGCCGCTGGTAGGTGTCGATGGGCTTGCTGTAGAGCAGCATGCCGACCGGGATCGCCACCGCGAAGCCCAGCACGAGCGCGACAGTCGCCGCGTTCACCCCGGCTCCCGGCTCCACCAGCACCGCAAGTGCCGTGGCAAGCAGGAAGAAGCCGGCGATGAGCAGCGGCCGCGGCAGCCGCCCGGCCCTGGCCGGGAACGGCGACGCCCAGGCGAACCAGCGGCGCAGGGTCTCGCGGTTGTGGTGGATGGTCTTGTGGAACAGCTCGGCGGCGAAGCCGACCAGCGGCAGCAGCAACACAGCCAGGCCGGCCATGGCGCCCACCCGCGCGGGGCGGCGGAAGACCTCGCCGGGAGCGGGCAGGGCACGGGCATAGCCGGAACGCAGCCGCCCACCCGCCTCGCCCGATCGATCACCCGGTTCCCCGGAACCGCGCGGGCCGCTGGTAACTGCCGTCCCCAGCCCGGCCGACCCGCCCGTTCCGCCAGGGCCACCGCCACCAGCCGCATCCGCCACGCCACCGGCCGCGGCCCCCGGCAAGCCCCCGGAGGCCGCGTCGGAGCCGGAGCCTGCGCCGGGCACGGGCTGTGCTGTCCCGCCGGTGGGAACCCCCCCGGCGTTGGTCGTGTCGGGTGCCACCACGGTCTGTATCGGCGCCCCGGCCGTGCCAGCTGCCGTCACACCAGCAGCGGACGTGGTCGCCGCGGGGCCACCGGCCGCGCTGGCCACCGGGCTGGCCGGGGTGGCCGGGGTGGTGCTGGGCTGGGGAGCCGGGGTGGGCTGGGGAGCCGGGGTGGGCGACGGCACAGGCTGGACCACGGTGAACGTCGCCGAGGCAGAGACCGCGGAACACGCGGCGGTGACCGAGTGTGAACCAGCGGCCGCTCCCATCGGTACCCGGAAGGTGAGGCTGAAGCCGCCGGAACTGACCGACGCCGTCCCCACGGCCTGGGTCCGGTCCCAGGACACGTCCACTGCGGGAACCCTCGTGCCGGTGCAGCCGAACCCCGTCCCGGTCGCTGTCACGGAAGCCCCGGCCGGCCCGGACACAGGGGTGAGCGCCATCGACGGTCCCGCGGCCGCGGCCGCGGCGGTCCGCACGGCCGCGTTGGCTGGCGGCACCGACCCCCAGCCAACCGTTGCCGCCACGCCCAGTATCGCGAGGAGCACGGCAAGCAGCCATGTCCCTGTCGGGCTCCGGCCACCAGCGACATTGCGCACTATGTGCCTTGTGTCCACGCCATCCTCCGCCCCGACAGGCCGGCGCCGCTCGCCTCATCCGCGGCCGGCCATGGGGGCATTCCTCGGCAGCCGCTGATCAGCGCTTTACGGCGTGTTTGGGAAGCCGTCAGCCATCGCCGCGCGACGCACGGGTGCCCCGACTCGCCGGTCAACGCCCACCACCTCCGGCGCATCCCCGCGCCGCCTCGCGATGCACGCACCCCAGCCCCGCTCCTTGATCCACGCCCCTATTGCCGGGCGCTCTTATTGCCTGATGCGTTGCCTGGTTCGGCCGACTACAATCAGCAATATGCCAACGCGTGGCTGAACATCGAGTGACGTTACGCGATCCGGGCTGGCGGCGGGTTCGACGGAGGTGGTTACGCGGTCAACACGCACCGCCGCTAGTCTGGCCGGCAAACGATCGGCAAGGAAGGCGCGGACATGCGTACACACTTCGAGCCCGAGCAGTCCAACGAATTCGAGGCCGCGAAGGAGCTGTTCATCCGCCGCTGTTCGGTGTGGGCGGGCGAACAACAGCTGACCGTTGATCCGTTTATCCTGGATGCCGCGCTGGACTTCCGCCATTACAGCGTCGATGGACGGCTCGGCTTCTGGACCGTCGACCTCGTCCGGGCGTTCCTGCTCGACTGGATACCGCGGCAGGTGTCGGTCAGCGCGGACGACGCCGCCGATATCCCGGACATGCTGCTCACAATGCTGCGTTACCTGCACCACACCGCTCTGGATGATCCGACCGGCGACGCCCTCCCCGACATCGAGACCGCGATCGCCGCCACCGCCGGTGACACGTTCCGGCAGGCGATGTCCGACGAACGCAACTTCGGCATCGCGAAATTCTGGGCCATGCGGGCAATCACCTCCGGTATCGACCCGACCGACGAGGTCGCGATGCGGCGCTTCGCCGACAGCGCCCGCGCCGGCCGGGTCGAACACGATGATGCGATTCTCAACGACATCGTCACACGGCATCTGCGTGGTGACGGCGGGCCGCCCGCGCGCGCCTGCTCCCAGCTGCCGGTGTCACTCCCGCCGGAGCACGAGCTTGCCGCGATGGCGGAGGACAACCGGCTCGTCCGGCAGCTGCGTGCGCTCACCGACTGGGTCGGCGCCGGCCGCGCGTTGACCGCGACCGGCCAGCTCAAGCTTGTCGACGCCCGTGAGCTGATCGAGCTGCTCGGCACCGGCGACACGGTCGACCCCGTCGTCGGTGGCCGGGTCTGGCGGACCAAGAGCAGTACGGAGCTGGCCGGGCTCATCCTGGTGGTCGAATGGGCCAAGAAACTGCGGCTGATCCGGGTGGTGAAGAACCGCTTGGTGCGGGTCGCGAAGTCGCAGCCGCTGCTGCGTGCCAGCCTGGCCCTGTGGACCGCGGCGTTCAACACGTTCAACGAGCTTGCCGACGCGGTGGTGCAGCCACGGGTGTACGGCCATGCTCCGGGCATGCTCCACGACGTCTTCGACGAAGCCGTGCCCGACGTCCTCAACACCATCTACGGCATGCCAGCGCCGGTGCCGGTGAAACGCCTGGCGGAAAGCGTCTGGCTGTCCTGCCAGGCTGCCTTCGGCCTCGACGACGAGGACGAGGACGAGTCCCAGCAGTCGATCTGGCGGCAGACGGTCGAAGCCGATCTGAGGCGGATGCTGCGGATACTGGCTGAGGCCGGCGGGGTGGAACAGGCGATCGGACCGGCCGATCCGATGTTCCTTGAGGATCTCAGCGGCTCCGATGGCTCCGATGGCCTCGACGGCTGCGATGACCTCGATGCGAATGACTTCGCCGCCAGCCTCCAGAGCATCTCCACAGGTCTGCCCCCGGACGCCCGGGAACGGCTCCGCGCCGCGCTCGCTCCCGACGCCGGGCCCGTCGAGACCGTTGCCCTCAGCCACCTGGGGACCCATGCGGTCCGCGTCCGGCTGCTTGCTGAAGGCCGCTACATGCCCCTCGTCGGCGAGCTGACCGACACCGACCCCGCGCGGCTGCTTGGCATGATCGCCCAGCATTACACCCCGGAAACCGGCCGGGAGGAGATCCTTCGCTGGCTGGCCGCCCACGGTGGCGAGGAAGCCGGGCTGGACAGCCTGCTCGACGCGGTACGGTCCTGCTCCTTCCGCCATCGGGCCGCCGCGATGCTCGATGCGCTGTGTACGGCCCAGCCCGATCGGACAGCCCTGCTCCAGCGGCTGCGCTCAGACGCCGCGCTCGGATCGATCGCCGTCCAGTTCCTCGTTGAAGATGAGGAACTGGACCCGGATAGCCTGACCGAGCGAGAAAGCCTGCTGGCCGTGACCGAGCAACTGATCCAGCTGCTTGAGATCGCCGGCCCGGACGCTGTCCGCGAATCGTTCGCGCAGGCAAGCAGCAGCGACATGCGGGATCTGTTCGGCGCGCTGCTGGGCTCCGGGCATCCCGACGCCACCGGGTTGGATGAGCTACGCAGGCTGGTCGTCGAGCCACTGCAGCACCGTGGCAACCGCCGCCCGGCTCGCAAGCGGCCGTCACGCTCCGTGCGTTCCGTACGGCCAAAACGGTAATCAGCTCCAGCCGGCCACGCTCCTAACGGGCTACGGCTACGTGGCCGGCGCTGGGGCGCGTCTGATGGATCGTCGATCGCGCGGGTCAGCTGCCATCCATCAGACAGGCCCTAACCGAGCAGGCGCCGAGCCATGATCACTCGCTGGATCTGGTTCGTCCCCTCGTAGATCTGCGTGATCTTCGCATCGCGCATCATCCGCTCAAGCGGGAAGTCGCGGGTGTATCCCGCGCCGCCGAGCAGCTGGACCGCATCGGTGGTGACCTCCATGGCCACGTCCGAGGCGAAGCACTTCGCCGCCCCCGACACGAACCCGGCATCTGGATCGCCACGCTCGGCCTTGGCCGCGGCCACGTACACCAGGTGCCGAGCCGCCTCGATCTTCATCCCCATATCAGCGATCATGAATTGCAGGCCCTGGAACTCGGCGATGGCCCGCCCGAACTGCCGGCGTTCCTTGACGTAGACGATCGCCGTGTCCAGCGCGCCCTGGGCGATACCCACCGCCTGCGCGCCGATCGTGGGGCGGGTGTGATCCAGCGTGCGCAGCGCGGTCTTCAGCCCGGTGCCCGGCTCCCCGATGATCCGATTGGCCGGGATCGCGCAGTTCTCCAGATGGATCTCTCTGGTCGGCGAGCCCTTGATGCCGAGCTTGCGCTCCTCCAGACCCACCGAGAAGCCGGGATCGTCCTGGTGGACCGCGAACGCCGAAATGCCCTGGGACTTCTTCGCCGCGGTCGGGTCGCTGACCGCCATCACCGTGTACCAGCTGGACTGGCCGGCATTGGTGATCCAGCACTTGGTACCGTTGAGCACCCAGTAATCACCATCCAGCCGTGCGCTGGTACGCATGGAGGCGGTGTCCGAACCCGCTTCCCGTTCGGACAGCGCATAGGACGCCATGGCCTCACCCGCGGCGATCGAAGGCAGCACCTGCTTTTTCAGTTCCTCGGACGCCGCAAGCATGATCGGAACAGTCGCCAGCTTGTTCACCGCCGGAATCAACGAGGAAGATGCGCAGACCCGCGCCACCTCCTCGATCACGATGCAGGCCGCGACCGCGTCCGCGCCCTCGCCGCCGTACTCCGCCGGGATGTGCACAGCGTGGAAGCCGGACCGCGTCAATGCGGCATGTGCTTCGGTTGGGTAGCGGGCCCGCTCGTCGACGTCGGCGGCATACGGGGCGATCTCCTTTTCCGCCAGCCGCCGTACCGCCTCCCGCAGGGCCTGGTGTTCCTCGCTCAGCTGATACACGCCAGTGCCGGCGCTCGCCGGGGTCACGCGTCGACCTGACCGTACTCGTAGAAGCCGCGGCCGTTCTTCTTCCCGAGCAGGCCGGCGTCAACCATTCGCATGAGTAAGGGGGGTGACGAGTACAACGGCTCCTTGAACTCAGCGTACAGCGATTCGGCGATCGCGTTCACCGTGTCGAGACCGATCAGGTCGGCCAATGCCAGTGGGCCCATGGGATGCGCGCAGCCGAGCACCATCCCGCTGTCGATATCGGCCGCCGAGGCAAAACCCGACTCAAGCATTCTGATGGCGGACAGCAGATATGGTACGAGCAGGGCATTCACCACAAAACCGGCGCGGTCCTGAGATCGGATCGCCCGCTTCCCGAGCAGCTCACCGACAAAGGACTCAGCCCTGGTCTGGGTCTCCTCATCGGTCAACAGGGATGGCACCAGTTCAACCAACGGCAGAACGGGCACCGGGTTGAAAAAATGGATACCGATCACGTGGCGCGGCCTGCTGGTCGCCATCCCGAGCTTCATGATGGGAATGGACGACGTGTTGGACGCAAGGATCGCGCCACGGTCAGCGACCACCTTGTCAAGATCCCGGAAGATCTCGACCTTCAGCCGTTCGTCCTCCACGACGGCCTCGATCACCAGCTGACGGTCGGCCAGTTCGTTGAGGTCCGTCGTGAAGCTCAACCGCTCCAACGCCCGGTCACGGTCATCGACCGACAGCTTGTTCCGCAGCGCCGCGCGGCCCAGTGAACTGACCACCTGGCCATGGCTTGCCGCGGCCCGGCCCGTGTCCGTTTCGACGACTGTCACATCGAGACCCGCTCGGGCACATACCTCGGCAATGCCCGAACCCATCAGGCCACCACCTACCACGCCGATCCTTGTCACATCGACCACTGAGCCACCCCTGGAATCCCGGTCCGGTTTGGCACGCCCGGCAATAGGGGCGCTCGTACGCACGGCAGCCGACAGCACCCACGATCGCTGGGCGTCCCACACGGGTTCCCGCGTGGCACATCACACGAAGTGGTCGGCTCTCGCAGCTGCACTGTAGCGGCACCTGGTGTCGTTAGGAAGCGGATAGCCACAAGAAGTGTTGGATAAGGTCTCGCGACGCGGCGGATTCAGCGGATCAACGACTGGTCCGCCGCTCCCGATCACGACAGGCGGCGCGGTACGGCGCACCGCCCGGGTGGCTCGGCGCGAACCACGGGGAAGAACGCCGCACCAGGGTCATGACGCTCTCTTCCTGCCGTTGGTGCTGTCCGCCCTGCTGCTGAAGACACGGGTCAGATATTCCGTGCGCAGCACACCCCGCCCTTCCGCCCCGATATAACCAACGTCCTTCGTGAGGTAGCCGTCGGGATAGCTGTAGGAGGCTGCGGAGATCTCTCCCGTCCTGCTCCACCAGGCCTTGCGCTGAGTGCCACAACGGTCACATTCATGCGTCACGTGGTAGGCCCTGGCTTCTTTGTCCCAGGCCGCCGTATGCGGCTCCCACCGATGACCCATCGTGCGGCACTCTATGAAGCCGGCAGGAAGATCATGTGCCCAGTCTTCGATATTCCGGTGCGTTTTCTGCGCTGCCATATCGAGTTCTCCACCTCCGCTAGGTACTTGCCACGTCTGCGACTGCCCGGCCTGCCTCGTAACACGTTGCCAGCGATCGGAGGATCCACGCCCGAACACCCACGCTGTGTGGTCCGTGTCGCGGGTCCGCACGGTGGTCAGACTCTCGATACCACGTTCCGTTATGCCGGCGCATCTCCCTCGGCCCTGGCTGCCCGCCCGCCAGCCGCCCCGAGGCGAGTCGACGACTGTCTGGACGCGCGTGCTGGGTGCTCCGCTACCAGCCGGCAGCTCGCCGCGCCGGGACCGGGCACGACCTGGAACAACATTTTGGATCTTCATCCCGGCCCGGCCGGCCGACGCGCTGGCCCAGACCACGCGACGCTCCCGCGGCGGCCAGACGCCGCGGGAATCCACCCGCTGCCCGGCCACACCGACACGATCACAATTGTCGCCGGGGCCGGCCCACCGCCCGCCGCCCGCCGTCACGGTCGCACCGCCGCACCGCCGC
>NZ_CAKJTP010000041.1:28515-32314 GCF_917627335.1 Protofrankia sp. CiT1
GCTGGCGTGCGGTGGCTGGTTACCGGGCACACGCTCGGGAACGGTTATCCGCGGACCAGGCACACGGCACACATCACCATGATTACCGGCAGGCGACCCGGTCACTGCGGCGCGTCGGAATTGCCCCGCCCTGCACGGCGGTACTGCACTGAGTAAAAACGAGCACAATAAGATTGGGGCTGGTGGTGCCACCGGCGAGAATCTCGACGCTCTGGTTGTGCCCCGTAAAAGTGACCTTCGTTCTCCCATCGGACGCGGACTCCTGGAAGAGCTTGTAACCGACACCGGGCAGGGCCTTCCGGTAGAAGTCGGCTGCCGCGGCCGGGGTCACTCCCTTCAGGCTGATCGACGCGTCGGTGGGCTTGCTGTTGGTGAGTGTGTGGGTCGACCCGTCCGGGAACGGAAAATTGCCCGGGACGATGGACGTACTGAGCGGGTCGGCGCTGGCCGTCGCGGTCGGTTGCGCGGACTGGGTCTGGACCGCCGGCGGTGATGACGACGCCAGCGTCAGATCGGTGGGCAGATCCGTGGCGGGGGGGCTCGGCGGTGCCGCGGTAACCGCCGCGTCCCGCACGACCGCTGGCGTCGAGCCGCTGCCGCCGCACGCTCCGGTCAGGAGCGTGAGACACACAGCGGTGCCGACAGTCACCATGCGGCCCTGGAACGTTCCGGCCCGGCTCATCCAACCTCCGTCACCCACGCGCGCTGCGCGCGTACCCCCTACGACCCACCGTCCTGACGGGCCTGGCGACGCCCGGCACGGCCCCGGCCGCGCAGCGCCCGAACCCACCGCGACCAGGACAACCAAGGGCTGTCGGATGCTACTTAACCACTGCCGCCGAGCGCGCCGCCGCACGGGTGCGCGGTCTTGGCCGGCGACCGTCGAACACGGACAGCGACGGCCGATCGGTACCGACCGTCAGCCAGTGGGGAGCGGCTGTTCAGCCCAGATCGTCTTTCCATGGCGGGTATGACGGGTACCCCAACGCCGGGTGAGCTGGGCGACCAGGAGCAGCCCGCGTCCACCCTCATCAAGGACACGGGCCCGGCGCAGGTGCGGCGCGGTGCTGCTGGCGTCGGAGACCTCACAGATGAGGCTGTCGTCAAGGATCAGCCGCAGCTGGAGCGGTGCCCGAGCGTGGCGGATGGCGTTGGTGAGCAGTTCGCTGACGATCAGCTCGGTGATGAATGTGGCCTCGTCCAGCCCCCAGCTGGCGAGCTGACGGGATGCCTGCGCACGGGCGTCCGCGACGACGGCCGGCTCTGCCGGCAGATCCCAGCTGGCGACCTGGCCCGGGTCAAGGGCACGTGTCCGGGCGACCAACAGCGCGACGTCATTGCTTGGACGGTCCGGCAGCATGGTCGCGAGGATGGTGTCGCAGATACTCTCCAGCGAGCCTGCGGAATCGGCCAGCACCCGGCGCAACGCGCTTTGGCCCGCGTCGATGTCGCGGTCATGGCCCTCGACGAGTCCGTCCGTGTAGAAAACAAGCAGGCTGCCCGCGGGCAGATCGAAATCAGCGGCCTCGAAGGGCAGCCCGCCCACGCCCAGTGGAGGACCGGCCGGCAGGTCGAGGAAGTCGACGGTGCCGTCCGGGGTCACGATGGCGGGCAGGGCGTGACCGGCGCGGGCCAACGAACACCGACAGGACACCGGATCGTACACCGCGTACAGACACGTGGAGACAAGACCGTCACCAGTATCGCCGGACATGCCCGTTGACGCCGGGCTCTCCTCGGCCGCCAGCCGGATGACCACGTCGTCCAGGCGGGTGAGCAGCTCCTCGGGAAAAAAATCAACATCGGCAAGCGTGCGCACGGCGGTACGGAGCCGGCCCATGGTCGCGGCCGCGTGCAGCCCGTGGCCCGCGACGTCACCGACAACCAGCGCGACGCGGGTGCCGGACAGCGGGATCACGTCATACCAGTCACCACCGACACCCACCTCAGAGCTGGCTGGCAGGTAGCGGGAGGCGACATCCACCGCCGTCTGCGCGGGCAGCCGCCGCGGGAGCAGGCTGCGCTGCAGCGTGAGCGCGGTGGCGCGTTCATGGGTGTAACGACGGGCATTGTCGATAGCGACTGCTGCCCTGGCAGCGAGCTCATCGGCAAGGATGAGATCATCGTGCTCGAACGCCTCCGGATGTCGATGACGAGCAAGAGTCGCCACACCTAGAGTGGCGCCACGGGCACGCAACGGCACGAAAAGCATCGAGTGAAACCCGTACTCGCGGGCCTTGGCGGTCCGGACGGCATCCGCGGCGACCCAACGAGCCATCACCGGGTCAGAGATCTGGTACAGCGCGGGCCGGCCGGTCACCAGGACGCGGGCGGGGGGCGAATAGTCCGGATAGACGTCGGCCTGCCCCAGCTCCACCACAACTTCGGGACGGCCTTCGATGATCGACTGGTGCGCGGCACGGCACAGGGTGACCGTGCCCGAGAACGGACCGGCAACCGGCTCATACCCCTGGCGTACCGATTCGAGCAGATCCACGCTGGCCCAGTCGGCGAGTCCGGGAACAACCACCTCCACCAGTTCCCGCGCGGTCCGGATCACATTCAGCGTACTGCCGATACGGCTACTCGCCTCGTTCAACAAGGCCAGCCGCTGCTGGGCCCGGTGCTGCTCGCTGATGTCGAACGCCGCGCTGTACACGCCTCGGATCAGCCCGTCTGGATCCTTCAGCGGCGAGATGCTGATGGCCAGCGCCTCGCCGTAAAGATTGATCAGAGTAGGGGCGAAAACCCTGTAACGCACCGGCTCGCCTGTCTGCGCCACCTTGCGCAGCTGCTCGACGACCGCGTCGAGGGCGGGCCCACCGGGCAGCAGCTCGGTGAGCTGGAGCCCGCGTTCCTCGCCCTGGTCGATGCCGAGCTGACGGCACGCCGCGGCGTTCAGCCGGCGGATCCGCAAGTCCACGTCGTAGACCGCGAGATACAGCGGGGACTGGTCGAACGCCCAGTCCAGCAGCGGCCAGTCGCCGTCCTTCTTATCCTGCTGCTCGTGATTTTTCCGCATCTGCCGCTTCTGCCGCCCCGCCAGCACCGCACTAATGATCCAGGTAATCTTTCCATCGTCAGCCGGTGACGGTTGTGCCAGCAACTCGACCCGCAGATGCCGGCCGTCCCGGTGACGCACAACCGCCTGGCCGCTCCATACCTCCAGCGCCGCGCTGGACAGCCGCACGGTGTCCGGAATATCCTCGGCGAGGAGGTCTGCCGCCGCCCGTCCGAGGACCTCGGCCGGCGGGTAGGCCAGCAGCTGCCGAGCCTGTTTGCTCCACTGCGTGATACGCCCCTGTGCGTCAACCGTTGCCGTGGCGGTCTCCGCCACATCAAAAAGCTCGTCGATTCGGTTGCCAAAAGTAGCAACGTGCACGTCATCCGACTCGTCCACATCTCGGTCCTGCCCAACGAGTTCCCGCATGAACCGGCCGGCCGGGCGCTACCCAGACAATCATGATCCGTTCGCTCTCCGCGACCGCATCGTCGTCCCGACACGCGTTCCGGGCTGTCACTCATGCCATCAGCGCGCTAACGGCCAGCATGCTGATTGATGAGATCAAGAGGCTCCGGTTGTCGTCGGCCCAGGTAGCGGTGTCCCACCTGGGCCGACGACAACGACGCGAGGCGCCGACCGGGCGCCGCGAGCCGGACAGTCCTATTGCCGGAGCCTCTAAGAGCGCCCGGCAATAGGGATGTGGATCAAGGAGCGGGGCTGGGGTGCGTACATCGCAAGGCGGAGGAGGGAGTCACCCTGGTCCTTGGGTGTCGACCGACGACAACGCAGCGAGGT
>NZ_CAKJTP010000041.1:32477-35286 GCF_917627335.1 Protofrankia sp. CiT1
GCGCACCCCAGCCCCGCGACGCCGCGTCCCTATTGCCGGTCGCTCTAAGCCCCGCTGGCACCACCTTTGACGTGCGGCAACCGGCCCCCCTGCCGCGGGAGCTGAGCCGGCTCGACGGCGGCGCGACAACGCCGTCTCGGGCCGGGGACATTCTGGAGATCCTTTCGGAATCCTAGGCACCCATGCTCAGGCCACCGTCGACGGTGACCACCGACCCGGTGACGTAGCCCGCTCTGTCGTCCAGCAGGAAGCGGACGGCGTGCGCGAGCTCAGCGGGATCACCGCGCCGCCCCAACGGGATCATCGCGCGAATCGTCTCCTGCGCGGCCGGCGCCATCGAGTTGGTCATGTCCGTCTCGAAAACACCGGGCACGACGAGATTGACGGTGATGCCCTTACGCGCGACCGCCCGCGCGAGCGAGCGCGTCATACCCAGCAGGCCGGCCTTGGCCGCCCCATAGCCGATCTCGACCGGACTGCCCATAGCTGCGGTCACCGACCCGACGTTCACGATGCGCCCGAAACGGCGTTCCGCCATGGGCGCAAGTACAGCGCGGGCGAGATACCACGGGCCGGACAGGTTCACCCGCAGGGCACGCTCCCAGTCCTCATCGGTCATCCTGAAGGCACTGTTCTCGACTAGGAGACCCGCGTTGTTGACGAGGTGGTCGACGCGGCCGTGTTCACCCAGCACGTCGGCGACGAGCTTTCGGCAGAAGTCCGGGTCGCCGACGTCCCCGGCGTGCATGCTGACTGAACCGCCCCGGTCGACCAGACGTTCGCGCAACGCCTCCGCACCAGCGTGGTTACCAGCGTAGATGGCCACGACATGCGCCCCCGCACCGACAAGAACCTCTGTGATCGCAGCACCGATACCACGGGTACCACCGGTGACGATCGCGACTCTGCGCTCCAAGATCCCTCCCTCGCCTTCCTCGACTTGTTCTGACAGAATGACTATTTTAGTAGAATCATTATACCTAATGAGAGGCTCTCAATGGACAACTTGCTCGTACGCGGCGGCAGCGTCGTGGATGGCACCGGATCCCCGGCCCGGCCCGGCGACGTCCGGGTCCGCGACGGCGTCATCGCGGAGATCGGGGTGGGACTGCGGCCGGACGGCGAGCGAGTCATCGACGCATCCGGCGCCTACGTGACACCCGGCTTCATCGACGTGCACACCCACTTCGATCCCACCCTGTTCTGGGACCCGATGTGCGACCCGATGCCTCAGCACGGCGTGACAACCGCGCTGGTGGGTAACTGCTCGCTGTCCCTGGCGCCGGTCCGCCCCGCGGACAGAGCCGGGCTCGCGGCCCTGTTCTGCTACATCGAGGACCTTCCCCACGAGGTGCTCGACACCGCCCTGCCCTGGGACTGGGAGTCCTATGGTGACTACCTGGACGCGGCCGGGAAACGCGGCGGCTACGGCCTCAACGTCGCTGGGCTCGTAGGTCACAACATGCTGCGCCAGTACGTCATGGGCGAGCAGGCGTGGGATCGGGCCGCGACCGCTGACGAGCGAGCGCTGATCGCGGCCCTGCTGGCCGGCTCCCTCGACGCCGGCGCGTTCGGCATGTCGACATCGCTCGGATTCGACGAGGACCGCGCCGGCCGGCCGGTGCCGAGCCGGATCGCCGACGACGCCGAGTTCGCCGCGCTGATCGACGTCCTGGCCGACCGGTCCCGGTTCATGACGTTCATCCCGGGCCAGTCGGGCCGTCAGATGCGTGCGGACGTCCGGCGGATGGGCGATCTGTGCCGGCCACGTGACCTGATGCACTCCTGGATCGGTATCTTTCACACGTCGGACAAGCCCAACTGGGCCCGGGAGATGCTCACGTTCGCCGCGGAGCTGCAGGCCGGCGGAATCCGCTCCTACCCGCAGGTAAGCCCCCGGACGCTGGACATCCACGTGAACTGGAACGGCGGGATGTCCTGGATGGGCCTGCAGGAGACCTGGCATCGGATGGTGCAGGCCACGCCCGGCGACAAGCAGCGGATGCTGACCGACCCGCAGTGGCGGGCACAGGCGCGGGCGGAGTGGGACCAGGTCCCTCGAACGATGATCCCGCACCGCCACCCCGACCGGATCCGGTTCGTCTCCGTCACCCGCCCGCACAACGAGAAGTGGGTGGGCTCGACCCTGGCCGACCTTGTCATCGCCCATGCCGGCCACCCGTCCGACGTCCTCGCCGACTGGCTGCTGGACAATGACCTCACGCCGGGTGTCGTCGGTGTCGGCGTGTCCAACGCGGACGCGGACGGCGTTGCGGAGACTCTCTCGCACCCCGCCTCCATCATCGCCAACAGCGACGCGGGCGCACACCTCGCGATGATGTGCGCCATCGGCGACACGACCCTGACCCTGACCCGCCATGTGCGCGACCGCGACGACCTCACCCTGGAACAGGCCGTGCACAAGATGACGGGACAGCTCGCGGGCCTGTTCGGCTTTGCCGATCGGGGCGTCCTGCGCGAGGGCGCCGCCGGCGACATCGTCGTGTTCGCGCTCAACGAGCTCGAATGGAAACGGGACGTGTTCGTCTCGGACCTGCCGACCGGGGCTGCCCGGCTGCGCCGCCCCGCGGGGGGTTACCGGATGACCGCGGTCGCGGGGACGATCGTGCAGGAATTCGGTGAGCTCACCGGCACCCGCCCGGGGCGTTTCCTGCGCGCGGCCCGCTGAGAGCAACTGCTGGCCAGCTCACCCCGATCATCTCCCCGGGGCACCCGACGGACGCCGCGCCCCTGGTGCCGGGCGCGCTGACACGCACGTCCCGCGCGCAGGGCACGGCCATGCTCCGTC
>NZ_CAKJTP010000042.1:0-6450 GCF_917627335.1 Protofrankia sp. CiT1
GGGGGTGTCAGATGGTTCGTATAGGGGTGGTGGGTGTGGATGTATCAGGTCGGGATGAACCTGGTTCCCTCGGAAAGGGGCCTCGTGGAACGGCGCACAGGCTGGTTCGGTGGTTGCATGCGGCCGCGAGGAACTCCTCGGCGTAGGGGGCACGGAACGTCCAGATGGTGACGGCGGGAACTGGGGAGGCTCTCCCCGGCCGAAACAGGCTGCGGAACCTGGGGAACGGCGACGTCCTCTAACCGGTGAGGAACCGGGAAGTGGGCGATCGTGCGGGGTAGCGTCATCATCAGCTCCGGTCCGGGACGGTCGGCCACTGGCCACACCGCCGCCAGGTAGCGGCATCACAACGGGTTCATCGTCAACCCGTCACACCGCCCGACCGGAGCCCCAGATCACAGCCAGGCCACAGACACACGCCTCGCCGGGCCGGGGCGAAGCCCGTGAGTATTCCAACCTGACTTTTGTGATCAGTTGTGGTCCCTGGGCTGACGGTGGGCGCCCGACCCAGCGCTTTCCGACGCAGGTCAGGACACGAAGAAGCCATCGGCGATCATGACGGTTTGCGAGAACTCGTAATGATCAACCGATGGTTTCCTGCCCCAGCGTAGACCCGGACGGATGCAGCGCCGACGTCGAAGCCTTCGCAGCCCGACCTGATTGCCACTGTCGCCGGGTGGACGGACGACCCCGTAATCGCCCGTCGCGGGGTCGGCGCCGTCCTCGCCGTCGCGAAAAGTGAAATGATCACAGAGAGTCACCGGAGGTGGTGGGGGCGACCGACGAGCCGGGGTACCCGTGCATCGCGCAGCGATGGACGGGGAGCGATGGACGGGGAGCGATGACGCGAGGTGCGTGCCCCGGTCCCGCGCGATGCCGCGCCCCCTGTTGCCAGGCGTGCTAAAGCCCATCGCTGTAGTCGCGGACCTCCTGGACGGCGGAGCCCAGGGCCGCCAGCGACTCCTGAATGCGCTCGCGTGTCTCCATCAGAGCGCTCGTCAGCTGCTCCACGGCTCGGTGGGCGCTGCCGTCGGTCGCGGCCAGGACAATCGCCTGCGCTTCTTCAATCATGGTCAACGCGCCGTCCAGCTGTCCGGTGACCTCATCGGTGCGCCTGAATGCCTCGCCAAGCTGGGACTTGACGTCGGCGATGGTGCTTGTCACAGAAATCCTGCCCTTCTTCTGTCACCGCCGCGGGGATCGGATCCGGACAACCGCCGGTTCACTGACGCCGCGGATCTCGCGGTGCTCCGACGCCAAGCCCAAAACGGACGGCAAGCGCAAGCACCACCAAAGAAATGATCACTCCGGGTGGGTCCAGCGGCGCGACCCGAACGGTCGCCAGCACCGCGGCGCCGGCCGTACCCGCTCCAAGCAGCGCGGCCCGGGCTGTCTCGACGCGGCCCGTGTCGGTGAGGGCTGCCACGCAGACGCCCGCGACCAGCGCGGCAACGGCGAGGGTCGCAAGCAGGGTCGCAAGCGCCGCGACATCGAGGAACAGCCGCAGCGCGGTCACCCCGGCGGCTATCAGCAGGCAGGCCAGGCCGATAACGATTGCCGCGGACGCTGTCGAGCCGGCCCGCGTGACCGCCCGTAGCTCGGCCGCGTGCCCCATCGCGGTGAGACACAGTTCGTGCGCACGGGCCGGAGCCCCGGCCGGGTCGAACGCGGCGGTATCGCCGGCTCCCGCGGCGGGCCGTCCCGAGCGGGTGATGCGTTCAAGCGCTGCGCTGCTGGGACGGCCGCGGCCCCCGGCACCGGCACGACGGTGCTGTGCCCGCATGGATGACCGGCCGGTGTGCTCAGGCAGCGCCACGCCGGACGCGGCACGCTCGTCGGCATCCGCCACCGGGGACGGGCGGAGCTGGTCGAGGTCGCTGATGCCGTGCTGCGCGAGTGGCTCCGCCATCGTCCGCCACGCGTCTTCGACTTTGGCCCGGATCGCCTGCGCGGAGTCCCGGTGCGCCCGTGCGAGCGCGGCGCGCCGTTCCTGGCCCGCAAGCACCTGGTCCGCCACCTTGGTCCGGGCCTGATCGAGCTCGCCCAGCAGCGCGCGATAGTGCGCGGCCGCGGTTCTCGGATCGTCGAGATCGGGGTCACGGGAACTGCCGGTGCTATGGCCGGGCCCGTCGGCTGACACAGCGAGCGACGCACCCGGTTGCTCGACCAGATCAATCAACGCTCGGTGATCGTGAGTCATGCCGGAGGCCGGGGGTGCGTTCCGCTGGCCGTTGTGGCCAGCGCCCACGACCGGCCCGGTCATGCCGCGTCCACGGGTTGCCGCAACGGCGCGAAGGGGATGATCGTGCGTGCTTCCGCCTGGTTGTTCCGGTCGAACAGGACCGCCCGGTTGACGCTCGCCGCAGCTGTGACCGACCGGTTGCCGGCGAGGCTGAACAGGTCATTGCCGGGAACGCCGACCGCGACCCATGCCCCGATATCATCACGATGCGTAGGGCCAAGATCATCAAGTAGCCGGCCGGGGCCACGCCACCAGCCGAGCAGGTGCACCCGTTGGCCCGGACCCCGGCGGGTCACAAAGCGCAGATCGTCCAGACCGGAGCGACGGGTGGCCGGGTTCTTGGCCTCCAGGACCGCACGCCCGGCATCGGCGGCAAACAGGACGAGCAGCCGCGCGGGCCGCTGGCGGCGCGCCGCCGGTTCCTCCCGCGCCCCCGCGACGGTCCACGGCTGGAGCGACCCGGGGTGTGGACCTGGCAGGTCCGTCCCGAGAGCCAGCGCGGATTCCTCCCGGGTACGCACCGCATCGCTGATCTCCTGCAGCACGCGGCGCAGCGAGGCCGGGGGGTGCAGCTCTGCCTCCTGGCCGAGAGCACGGACCCGGGCCGCGAGGATGCCGGCCGCCGGGAGCATCTCGCCGGTGACGGCGACGATGTCAGCCCGCATGCCGCCCGGCCCGGCCTGGGCCGCGAGACTCGTGACAGCCGCATGCAGCACGCCGACGGCCTCACGCCGCAGCGGCCCCAGGACCGCGAGGTTACGTCCTGGCAGTGGGGACAGCCGTACGCCCACGGCGGCGGGATGCAGGTCGAGGGGAACTCCGACGAGCGCCAACGGCTCGGCCGTCTCCCCCGCGTCCCGACGGGCGGAACCGCGCTGGTCACCAGAACCGTACTGGTTACCGGGAACCAGCGCGCCGCGGTCAGCCTCGTCGGGGTCGGGGTCGGTACGGTCGACTGGAACGGGCGTGCCCGCGAGCGAACGGAACAGCGGGTTGTCCTCCAGCAGAGCCGGGGCATGGCCCACGAAAACCTTCGGCGGTCGGTTGCCCGCACCGCCGGCCGCGGTTGCCCGGGACAGGTCCGCGCGCAGCGCCGCGAGCATCGCCGGCTCCGGATAGGCGACCCGGACGAGCTCGTTGCCGGCCGGATGACCATTACGCCGGTTGACGATGGCCTCACCCACGCCGGCCAGCGCTCCGGCCGCCTCGTTGGTGGTCGACAGCAGCACCCGCGACTCCGAGATCGAGGTACGCAGCGCGATCCGCAGCGCGAACTGGCCGAATATCGATCCCCGCTTGCCGGCCGTGGCGTCCAGGGCGTCGATGCCCGACAGAGTCTGGCTGGCGAGCAGCAGGTGGATCCCATAGGCACGCCCCTGCCGGGCCAGCACCTCCAGATGCGAGACAGCCTCCCGCGACACCGCGTCCAGCGGTGTCAGCATCACCTGGAACTCGTCGATCACTATCATGATCCGCGGCCAGCCGGCGCCGCTCCGCGCGATCCGCAGGCCGCGCAGGTCCCGGGCGCCGGCAGCGCGCATCGCGAGAGCGCGATGCTGCATCTGGGCGCGGACATGGCGTAGCACGGCGACCCCGAACTCCCGGTCGCTGTCCATCCCGATCGTGTCCGCGTGGGGCAACACGAACGGATCCTCATCACGAGGGGCGAACTGGGCGAACTCCAGGCCCTCCTTGAAGTCGAGCAGGTGGAACCGCAGCTGCTCGGGCGCGTAGCGAGCGGCCAGGCCGTACACCACATCAAGCAGCAAGGTCGACTTTCCCGCTCCGGCCTGTCCCCCGACCAGCGCGTGGACCGTGTCGTCGTCGAACCGCAACGTCACCGGGCCGTCCGGGCCGAACGCCACCGGAACGGCCAGGCCGCCGGCGGCATCGAAGCTCCACAGCGTCTCGGGCAGCAGGGCGCGTGCGTTCAGCGGCCGTACAGCCTCGTCGGTCGCGGCGGTGGCCACGGCCTCGGCCACCGCGGCCACCAGGCTGGGGGGAGGCGGCTCATCCAGGTCGCATGGAAACGTGCCCGACAGTGAGCAGCGCCAGCTCAGCTGGTCGCGGCCAGCCTGGCGGGGGCCCGCGGCGGAAGGGCTCCCGGTGCCGTGGGTCAGCCACAGGCTCTCGGCGTTCGCCAGGGTGTCCTGCCCCCGCCGGACGGCGGTTGCCGCGGCGCCCTCCTCCACCAGCGCGATGACGTGCACACCGCACGCGGGCCCCTGGGCGGCGACCGCGGCCAACGACCGGGCCGCGTCGTCGGCCAGGGACGGCCAGGCCAGCAACACCAGCAGCCGCCAGGGCTCGGCCCGGGGCAGACCGGCGGCTTCCCGTTCCCGCAGCGAGGCGAAGCGGCCACCGAGCCGGTCGACCGTGATGCGTCCCACGTCCGTGGAGAGCTCGGCGAGCACGCCTTCCAGGCGGGTCCGGGTGGTGATGGTGGGGCTGACGACCCCGGCGGCCCGCAGCGCGGCGAACCCCGCAAGCCCCGCGCCCAGCTCATACGGGTCGTAGACGACGACCCGCACCGACCCTGCCGGCGCCGCCGCGAGAACACGGGTGAGCAGGCCGCGCACGACACCGAGCCCCTCGCCACGGTGGTCGCGGTCCACCACGATGCGCAGGTTGGCGCCGTCGAGCAAACTGACAGCAAGCGGGACCTCGGCGGCGGCCCCGCCGGGTAGCAACGGCGGGACGATCACCTTGCCGACCCGCCACAGGCCAGGCCGGTAGGGCTCGTCCACACTCGTGCGCGCGGACCCGGGCTTGCCGGGCACACCCGGCGCTGGGTGCCCGGCAAGCCCGGCCGGGCGGATCGGTGTCCACACCGGTGCCGACCAGTCCGCGCCAGCCAGCGCGGACGCCTGCCCACGGGCAATCACGGCCGCGGTATTGATCGCGGTCGGCACCCGCTCAGCCGGCGCGGGCACGGCCTGCCAGGCACCATCGGAGCGGCGGGCCCGGTCGAGAGCGGATGTATCCGCCGCCGTAGCATGCGTGTCCGGTTGGACCGACTCGACCTCGTCCGCCAGCGCCTCCAGCTGGTCGGCGAGGCTCAGGGCTTCGCCGAAGCATGCCTGGATGCCGGTGACCAGCGTCCGCACTCGCCGAGCGCCCGGCACCGCGACCTCCCCGCGATCAAGCTGATGGCACGCCGATGGTGGTGCGACGTCTTTGCCGACCAGTGACCTACCGGTAGAACCAACCTAGCGACGAGATCCGACGGAGGCGGGGTTTTCCCCTGACTGGACGGGCTTGCGCCGATGTGACGCTACCGGACGAGGTCATCGCCTCATGCTCCCCGTCCCCGCGGGCCCGGTCCAGGAACATCGCCCCCACTCGCGGGTGCGTCGCTCCCGGCCGCCGTCGGTTCAGCCGGGCCACCGGCTCAGGCCGAGCTCCGCCGGCCGCGCCGGTCGGCCAGCTCGTCCCCGGGATGACCGACCACGGCGTGTGCCGGGGGCCCGGCCGGTTCCGGGCGCTCGGGACGCTCGGTCGGCAGCTGGGACAGCTGCCCGCGCATGTCCCGCAGGGCCCGGCCGACCGCGATCGCGAAGACCCCCTGCCCTCCCTGGACCAGGTCGATGACCTGATCGTCGGAGATGCATTCGTACACCGTCGACCCATCGCTGACCAGGGTGACCTCGGCAAGATCCTCGATCCCGCGGACACGCAGGCAGTCGACGGCGGCGCGGATGTTCTGCAGAGAGACTCCCGCCTCCAGCAGTTTGCGCACGACCCGCAGCACCAGGACATCCCGGAAGGAATACAGCCGCTGGCTCCCCGAGCCCGTGGCGCCGCGCACGCTCGGCAGGACAAGCCCGGTACGGGCCCAGTAGTCGAGCTGCCGATAGGTGATCCCCGCGGCGGCGCACGCGGTGGGCCCCCGGTAGCCGACATCGTCGCCAGGAGGTTGGGGAAGATCGTCCGGGAAGAGCTGACCTTGCTCGATCATCGCCGTCCGATCATCGCTGTCGCCATCCGTCCAACCGGCTCCTGGACCCACCGGGCACCCCGCTCCACGACCGCCGCTCACGATCTCGCCGAGGGCGTGCCCGTAACCTCGACTCGACGGTAAGAGCCCGTGACGGCCGCATCAATGATCAGGATTGACGTGTCCCGCGGCGGTACGAAAACGCGTCGATCCCAACCCTGTGAGGATAGGATCGCACACGTGCCGCAACGGCCCGCGAAGCCGTCGCCAC
>NZ_CAKJTP010000042.1:7141-14898 GCF_917627335.1 Protofrankia sp. CiT1
GTTGAAGTCCTCCGGTGAGATCGTGTCCAGGAACTCCCGGAACTTCTCCAGCTCGCTCTCCTGCTCCTGTTCCTGATCTTCAGGCACGGTGATGCCAGCTTCCGCAAGCACCGACTCCTCGCCGTAGACAGGCGCACCCATGCGCATGGCCAGCGCGATGGCGTCCGACGGCCGGGCCGAGACCTCGATACCGTTCCCGAACACGAGCGTCGCGAAGAACACGCCGTCCTGAAGATCGTTGATCGTTACCCTCGTGAGTTCCGTCTGCAGGGCCTGCAGCACATCACGCATAAGGTCATGGGTCATCGGACGAGCGGTCGTGATGCCTTCCTGCGCGAACGCGATGGCGGTCGCTTCCACCGCGCCAATCCAGATGGGCAGGTAACGCTCACCTTCGACTTCCTTCAACAGGACGATCGGCTGCTTCGACGGAAGCTCGACACGAACGCCGACGATGTCCAGCCGATGCACCGATCTACCTCCTCGCACAGGTGAGCAGGACAGGATGATCTGAGTGGAAACTGTAGATGCCCACCGGGTGACACTATCCCCGTCGCTGGAGTTCGTCAGCGTGCCTGGTGCTTCCGGAAAGATCGGTCACTGTGGACGTCTTCCGCCTCAGTTCCCACGATAGGTGCCCGCCCGCGCATCGGCCCCCGCGCGCCTGCCCGCAGGACACGCCAGGCCAGCCTCATCCGCTCGGCCCGGCCCGCAGACGCGAGCGCAGCAGCGCGGCGTGCAGCCGGACCAGCAGGCCCGCGAGCTCGTCCACGGTGTCCTGCGCGTGTCCACAGAGACGGTCACGCTGGCCTCGCAGGGGTGCCGCCACCTGTTCGATCAGGCCGGCTTCCCGGTCGGCCGCGACCCGTGAGGAGCGCAGATGACGTGCCTGGATCCCGAAGGCGCTCAGCGCGGCGAACGTGCGCGCGACCGCCAGCGCGTCCCCGTCGAAGTAGCTACCGCCCGGACGGGGGGCGAGCAGCCCGTACTGCTCGAGTTCGACGAGCTGGTCGTCGGTGACGCCGGTGACGGCGAGCAGCTCTCGCCGCGACATCCGCACCGTCTCGCCGGCCTCGGCGATCATGTCCAGGACGCGGGGCGGGGGTGGTGGCACCGCACGGGGGCCAGGCCGTTCACACGGCTGCTCACCCCGGTCGAGGGACTCCAGCTCTTCTTTGATCACTCGCAGCGGCAGGAAGCGTTCCCGCTGCGCGCCGAGTACATAACGTAGCCGGACAACGTCATCAGGTGAGTACTTACGATAGTTCGCAGTGGTACGAGCGGGCACGACAAGACCTTCCGCCTCCAGATATCGAATCTTGGACAGCGTCACGTCGGGATAATCCAGCCGCAGCCGGTCGAGCACCTCGCCGATGTTGAGCGTTTTCGCGGTGGAACCACCCGCCGACGCCCGAGCGGGCATCGGCATGGGCGATGTCGCGGCTTGACCGGCGTTCATCGATGGGACCCCCGGTTCACTGGTGCCCCCCGCCACCCGTCGCCATGATCGATCCAGTCAGGAACACCAGCCGGAACTTGCCGATCTGAACCTCGTCACCGCTGGACAGCTCGGCCGAGTCGATCCGCTCCCGGTTGAGGTAGGTGCCGTTGAGGCTGCCGACGTCACGCACGGCGAAGCCCTTCGTGTACGGAGACCGATGGAACTCGGCGTGACGGCGGGACACGGTCACATCATCGAGGAAGATGTCACTTTCCGGATGCCGGCCCGCCGTTGTCAGATCGGCGTCCAACAGGAAGCGGCTGCCCGCGTTGGGACCCCGCTTGACCACGAGCAAACCGGAGCCCGGCGGCAGCGCGTCAACGGCGGCGACGGCGTCCCGTTCGGTCGACTCATCGACGTGATCACCCTCGATACCCGACAAGGCGGCGGCAAGGTTGAGCGTGGAAGTCTGCTCGGCAGGTCGTTCCGGCGCGACGGGTTCACCTGGACGTACCAGTGGCGACCCGCACCGCGCGCAGTACAGCGCATCGGTCGGGTTCTGCTGTCCGCACCTCGTGCAGAACACGGTCGCGTCTGCTTCCTGCCGGACCACCGCGGGCGCGGTTGGGTCGGCCGCTCGGGCCACCTTCCTGGGGTGGCGAAAGATTTGTTTCCTCCTCGGAGACACCCACCCGCCACGCGGACGTCCCCGAAGCCGGAGGGGATGGCACGGACCGTGACATCCCGGCCTCGCACCGCCCTCCCGGCGCACAATGAGGCTAGTGCATCGGGTCCACTACCGCGAAAAGAGAGGGGGCTGGTTACGCCCGCATAACGTTGATCTGACCGGTAGGCTACACGGGCAGATCCTTTCTGTTGCTGCCGGGCGCTCTCAGGTTCCCTGCACATGCTGGGCGTAGGCGACGGCGTCGAGCAAGGCCGCGGTCGCCCCGGCATCGTCGACCGCCACCTCGACGAGCCATCCTTCACCATAAGGATCGGAGTTGACCAGCTCAGGGGTGCTGTCGAGCACTTCGTTACGAGCGATCACCTCGCCGGAGACCGGAGCGTAGACGTCAGAGACGCTCTTGGTGGACTCCACTTCGCCGAACGGCTCACCCGCCCGCACCCGGTCGCCCACCGCCGGCAGTGTCACGAACACGATGTCCCCGAGCGCATCCTGCGCGAACGAGGTGATACCCACCCGCGCGATGTCGCTGCTCACCCGGATCCATTCGTGCTCCGTGGTGTATTTCAGGTCCTCCGGGTACACCGGGTATCGCCTCCCAGTTGTCGGTTCCGCTGTCGGTCCACAGCGTCGGACGCGGCTTCCGGCAGCCCTGGGAAGGTCATCGCGGCGCGCTGGAGCCGTGGCCATTGTTCCACTCTTCCGCTCTTCTTCCACCCGGCGGGGCAGCGGACCGGCGGGGCGAGCGCCGGCCGCGTCAGCCCTCGGCACCGACCGCCCGCTGTGAACGATCATCGTCGGTGAGATCACCGGCCGCGAACAAGGCGCTCCAGTAGTCCAGGAGCTGTTCTGCCGTGGTGGCGTCGGGGCCCTCGGCCCACAGATGGGTGACAGCTTCAGCCGGGTCGGGGAGCACCAGTACCCACGAGCCATCCGCCAGGATCACCCGGACGCCGTCGGTGGTGTCGATCGTGCATCCGCTGTCGGAGTCGACCGCCTCCACCACTCGCCGCATCACCATGCCCTTGGCCGCCCACGGCGTCGGCACGGATCTGCGCAGTACCGACACCGCCGGTATGCGCGCGTCGATGGCGCTCAGGGTCAGCCGGGTCCGGGCGACCAGAGCCGCCAGCCTGACGAACGCGGCCAGGCCGTCGATCGCGGGGGTGAACTCGGGCACCACGAATCCCCCGCGGCCGTCCGCGGCGAACACGACGTTCGCCGCGGAGGCGGCCCGGGTGAGGTCGGCCGCTGACAGCGACGTACGCCGCACCGTCAGCCCATGGAAGCGGGTCACCTGATCCGCGACCCGAGTGGCGGTGACCGGCAGCGCCACCTCGGCTCCCCGGTTCTCCGCCGCGACAAGATCAAGAAATACCAGCAGCGCCCGCTCGTCGTCGATCAGGTCGCCGCGTTCGTCCACGATCGTGATGCGGTCACCGGCGTTGTCGAAGCGGACGCCGAAGGCAGCCCGCGAGCTGGCGACGAGCGCGCCGAGACGGTCCAGCGCGCGGCGGCGATCGGCCGGCGTCTGGGCCGGGACGGTCTCGTCCAATCGGCCGTTGACGGTGAGGACATCCACCCCGAGCCGTCCCAACAGGGTGGGCAGCACCAACGAGGTCGCTCCCCCGGCAGGGTCGATCACGATTTTCAGGTTGCCTTCGGCCAGACCCGAGATGTCCACCTGGTCCAGCAGGTCACGGGTGTAGATGTCGGCGGTCCGGGCGGGGAAGCGCAGCTCCCCGATCTCGCTGGGAAAGGCCCGCCGGAACTCCTGGCGGCTGACGACCCGGTCGAGTGTGCGCTGTGCGCCGAGTGAGAGATCAGCGCCCTCGGCATCCATGAAGCTGATGTCGACCCGTTCGGCGTCCCCCGGCGTCGTGCGTACCATGACGCCGCCGGCCGCGTCGGAGGTGCGGACGTCGAAGCGGGCCACCGGCATCGGCGCGACCTCCAGGTCCCGTACGTCCATCGCGCTCGCGGTAAGCGCGCTGATCACCGCTCGCTTGAGTGCCCTGGCCGCCCGGGAGCTGTCCCGGACCGTGGTGACTGTTGATCCTTTACGCAGGGTCGTGGCATAGGCGCTGGCGAGGCGGACGGCCAGTTCGGGTGTGATCTCGACATTGATCAGCCCCGATACCCCCCGTGGGCCGAACAGCGAGCGCTGCCCGCGGGACTCCCAGATGACGCTGGTGTTGACCACAGCGCCAGCCTCGATGGTCTTGAACGGGTACACCATGACGTCGTTGGAGACGAACGCCTCCTCTTCGATCACGCACTCGTCACCGATCACGGCGCCCTCTTCGACCCGCGCGGCCCGCAGCACGTCGGTGCTCTTGCCGATCACACAGCCCCGCAGGTTGGCCTGCGGCCCGATCAGGGCGTTGTCCTGGACGACCGCCCGGTGCAGGAAGGCGCCCTGTTTGACCACCACGTTGCTGCCGATGACGGTGAACTCACGCAGCTCGGCACCGGCCTCGACCTTCGTGTAGTCGCCGATCACCAGCGGGCCCGACAGAACCGCCTCCGGGTGGACGTCGGCGTCCCGGCCGACCCACACCCCCGGCGAGACCTCGAAGCCGCCGATCTCCACGTCCACCTGGCCGTTGAGCACATCAGCCTGGACCCGCAGGAAGCTGGGAATGGTACCGACGTCCTCCCAGTAGCCGTCGAGCGCGTAGCCGAACAGGGGCGCGCCAGCGGTGAGGAGCTTCGGGAAGACATCTCCCGACCAGTCCACCGGCTCCCCGGGCGGGACGTGGTCGAGAACCTCCGGTTCCATCACGTAGATGCCGGTGTTGACCGTGTCGGAGAAGACCTGTCCCCAGGTGGGCTTCTCCAGGAACCGGACGATCCGCCCGTCGTCGTCGGTGATGACGATCCCGAACTCCAGGGGATTGGGAACGGACTTGAGCGCGACCGTGACCAGCGCGCCCTGCTTGCGGTGGTAGGCAACCAGCGCGGTCAGGTCGATGTCGGTGAGCGCATCGCCGCTGATCACCAGGAACCGGTCGTCACGCAGGGCGTCCTGCGCGTTGCGGACGCTCCCGGCGGTCCCCAACGGCGTGGTCTCGGTCGCGTAGGACAGGTGCATCCCCAGCTCGTCGCCGTCACCGAAGTACGTCCGGACGTGCGCCGCGAGGAACTGCACCGTCACCACGGTCTCATCGAAACCGTGGTGCTTGAGCAACCGCAGCGCATGTTCCATGATCGGGCGGTTGACGACGGGGAGGAGCGGCTTGGGCTGGTTGGCGGTCATCGGGCGCAGGCGCCTCCCCTCACCGCCCGCCATCACGACAGCTCTCACCGGCCCACCTCCGCATCCGCCCGGCCAGCCTCGCCGGGGTGCGTCCCGGGCGCCGCCGAGGGCTCGCTGCCGTTCCCCGCCCGCGCGAGCTGGCGCACCTGCACCCAGTAGAGGATTCCGGACCACCAGTACAGAGCGGCGCCCCAGCCAGCGAACGCCCACCCGAGCGGACGCGCAACAGTGGCAAGCCAGGTGTCACCCGCTGACAGCAACAACAGCGGGAAGGCATAGAGCAGGTTGAACGTCGCGGCCTTGCCCAGATAGTGCACGGGCAGCGTGGGGCCGTAGCCGAGCCGCCGCAGCACCGGCACGACCCCCATGATCATAATGTCCCTGCCGACGAGCAGCGCCGCGAACCACCAGGGAACGATGTCGCGCAGCGTCAGCGCAATGATCGTCGCCAGGATGTAGAGACGGTCCGCCAGCGGGTCGAGCACAATCCCGAGCCGACTGGTTTGCGAGAGCGCCCGGGCAAGCTTGCCGTCGAGGTAGTCGCTCACGCCGGCGAAGGCGAGCACGGCGAGCGCCGCACCGTCAGCCTTGGGGCCCAACGCCAGCCACAGAAAGACACCGACCCCAGCCAGCCGCAGCGCGGAGAGCAGGTTCGGGATGGTCAGCACCCGGTCGGACGGATGGATCGCCGTGGTCACCCTCGACACCCTTTCGCACCCAGCTGCGCCCGCGTGGAGCCTGACGAGGCCGCCGCCACGGTGCACAGCCACCGTACGGCATCGTCAGCGGCGCCGCCCTCGCCCACGGGCCGCCGGGCCCGGCGGCCGGCTCGCGCCCATCACCCGGACCGCCCGTCAACCATCACATCACCCGGCCAACGTAGTACGTCGAGGTCCAGATTGGCACCAGTGAGACGGTCCGTCCGGTCTCCGGGGCGCTCCACACGTACCCGTTACCGGCGTAGATCGCGACATGGGTGATGTTGCTCGGGCTCCCGAAAAAAATCAGGTCGCCGGGCTGCTTGCCGGCCTGCGGCACCCGCAGCGAGGCGGCGAACTGCTGCTGGGCGGTACGCGGCAGAGAGCGCCCGAGCTGTTTGAACACGTACTGCACCAGGCCGGAGCAGTCAAACGCGTAGGGCCCCTCCGCCCCATACACATACGGCTTGCCCCGTTGCAACGACGCGAGGTAGACCGCTTTCGCCCCGATGGAGCTGCCTGGGACAGCCGTGGCCGCACCCCCGGCCGCCAGGCCTCCGAGGGCGCCGGCCGGGCCGGTGGGGCTGCGCACAGTCACTGTGGTCGCACCGGCCAGGGAGGGACGCAGGACGTTCGTACCGTCGAAGACCGCGGTGAGGGTCGTGGTCGACAGCAGGCGCGTACTGATCGTCGCGGTTCCGGTGCTGTTGGTCTGCAGCTGGGCGGTGGTGGTCCACTGCGGGCCGTTTGCCACCGCGATACGGACCCGTTGGTTGGTGACGGGACGCCCCGTCCCGACCTCCATGGCGCGGACGGTGAAGACGACGGGAGCATTCGGCGCGACAGTTGTCTGATCGGCGACGATCGACACCGAGGTGAAGGTCGGATCTGGATTTCCGATCTTGCCGGCCAGACCGGTGGTGGATGCGGTGAGGGTGGCTCCGTGCGCGCCACCACCGACCATCGCGGCGCTGTCGACGGTGGCCGCTGCCGCGGTCACCGGCTCCAGTGCCACGCTGGCGCCCGTGCCGGGCATCGTCGCGGCGAAGCCGGCCGTCGATGCGGCCAGGGTTCCGGTCGTCACCGCGGCGATCGTGGCGACTCGCCGGGTCTGTGGGCTGAGGCGGACACGCCAAGGGGTGAGCTCGTCGCCGTCCGCACTCATGGGCGCCTGGTCACGGTGGCGACCGCGACCGGCCTGCTCGCCGTCCGCGGGGAGCCGGGTCACGCCACGTGGAAGCAACGCGCGTCCTTCCCGAACGCCCGCGAGGCAGAACGTCGACATGCCGCGGACCGGTGCCGCTGGCACGCCTCAAGGCACCGACCAAGGAGGAGAGCCCGGTCGGTGACCATCAGGGCTGCGAGATCTCGCTCCTGCCCCTGGCTGCTCGGAGGGGACATCGGGCCGGGGCAGGACTGGGCGTTTCGGTCCGACGCGTGTGTTCGAGAGAAAATATTGATCTTTATTGAGGAAACGAAGGTGTCAGCTCCAAAAGATATCGGGTGGCTCGTACGGGCAGGCAATGCCCCCAAACCCAACAGTTGGCAATATTCAACCGGTGGCCTGGTGCAGTCATTGGGTTGCGGTCACGTACCGGCCGGCGGCCGGCACGTGACCTTCAGTTTCCCCGCGACATACCCCCGGTGGGTACATAATTCCGGTGGTACCCG